>JAGSHJ010000048.1 GCA_023954595.1 Bacteriovoracaceae bacterium
AAACCAGACATGTAGATAAAAAAAACCTAGTGATTGACGGTTTTACACAGGTTTTGATACCAATGCTTAGACATACAATATATTGGGGGAGTAGATGGTAAACAACGCTTATAAACAGCTATCTAGTGGTGACAATAGACACTTTGTTGTAGTTGCCGGAAATATTGGCAGCGGCAAGACAACTTTAACTAAAAAACTTTCAACTCGTCTGGGTTGGAAACCATTCTACGAATCTGTTCAAGACAATCCATACCTAGCTGACTTTTACGATGATATGGGCAGATGGAGTTTTCCACTTCAAGTTTACTTTCTAAATCATAGATTCAATACGCATAAAGCTATTGAGGGTGGACTTGCAAGCTCAGTACAGGATCGCTCAATCTATGAGGATGCAAACATTTTCGCTAGAGCTCTTTTTGAGCAAGGTGATCTTGATGCTCGTGATTATGAAAACTACTGTCAGCTCTACGAGTCAATGATTCAATATTTGAGCCCTCCAACTTTGATGATTTTTCTAAAAAGATCTGTGCCTAAGCTTCAGGAAAGAATTCAGCTGCGTGGCCGTGACTATGAGCAAGCAATCCCAGTTGACTACCTTACTAAGCTTAATCAGTACTACGATGACTGGTATGATAATTACGACCTTGGAAAGTCTCTAGTGGTTGATACTGATGACTTAGACTTCCTAGAAAATGAAGAGCATTTTGATAAATTGGTTCAAAAAATACATGACTCAATCGATCAACAGGAAATGTTTTTCACCTACTAGTCCTTTCTTAAATAAACTTTAGGATAAAAATTTCCTCGCCGATAAATTTAACAGAATAGTTATAATAGAACGCGAGGAGATTTTTATGAAATATTTTATTACCCTTTTCATTTTATTAGGATTTATATCTTGCTCCGGCTCAAAGTCGGTAAGTGATGATAGTGCTGATGCTGGCATTGAGCTTGCTGATGCGGTGGAGTTTACTGAAGAGAGCGAAGATGTAATTGCAGATACCGTTCCAGAGGCGTTAACAGACGCTGAAGCTACAATGGAAGAGCAGCCTATGGTCACTCAGGACAATACTGCTGTAGAAATAGAGCCGATGGCGGCAACCACAGGTGAAGTTGGAACTTACACAGTTCAAGAAAACGAAACTCTGATGATGATTGCATTTAATATCTACGGTGATTACTCAAGATGGAGAGAGATTGCAAAGATGAACGCTAACGTTCTCAACGGATCTACAATCACTAAAGGTATGCAGCTAAGTTACAATGTTCCAGCTCAGCCATTTGTTTATAACCCAACAGGAAATCCATATCTGGTTAAAGAAGGGGATTACCTTGGCAAGGTTTCAATGAACACTTATGGAACTTCAAAGCACTGGCAAGCAATTTGGGATAACAATAAGCCACTAATTAAAGATCCAAATGTTATCTTCGCTGGATTCACAATCTATACACCAATCATTCAAGGCAGAGATGTTGCCTTTGATGATATCTAACGGTATTTTTTAGAGATATTTTTTGAGCAGGCCTAGGTCTGCTCTTTTTTTATTTGGAATTAATTCAAGAACTATGAGAATTACTGGATCAATACTTTTACTGCTACTGACTTCCTGCTCACTGCTTAGGCCAGAGAGTAAGGAGAAAAAGCGTGCGGAAGTTAAACTAGACTCATATAGATCTCTTGAATCCCAAGACTTCATCGATCACCTAAATGCCTTTGAGCAATTTTATTTAAATTCTAAAGAGGCGAGACTCTACAAATTAAAAAGTAGTGAAGAGAGATTTCTTGAGGGAATCGCCAATGACATTATTAAAAATAATGAGTTGTTTTTTACTTCAAGTGCCCAACCAACATTTAAAATCGTAGAAAACTCCACTCCATTTCACTTCTCGCTTCCAGGGCTTAAAATTTTTATCTCTTCGGGACTCATATCCAAATACATAAAAAGTGAAAAACTTCTCTATAGCGTTATTGCCTATGAGTTAATTAGAAGTGAAAAAAACATTTATAGAAAAGCACAAATCATTCCAACAGGGCATATCAATACTTCACGAGTGTTGTCTTTGTTGCGTTTGGGAACTCAAGAAAAGGTAGAAACCCATAAGTGGGCCTTCTATACTTTGAAGCGAGTTGGTATTGACCCTGATATCTATCTGTCATGGTTACAGATTCAAAATAGAAACTCACTGGACTTCTCACTTCAACTTGGAGACACAAGTTCTATTTCCAGAGAGGAGTCTCTGTTTAAAGCATTTATTATAGAGAGGGCGAAATCGAAGTCTTCTCAGGCCAAATATGAAAGGTCATCAAGAGAGTTTTATTCATTTGTTAACAGAATAAAAAGGTAATTATGAAACCGGAAGTTTCTGAGCAGTTGTTCATAGAAGAGCTATTTAAAAATTCATTAGAAGAGTCCCAGATTCAGTGCTCAAAGATTACAAGCGTTGAACGACTTACAGGGGATGCCTCCACACGTAGATATTATAGGGTTCATTGTTCACTTACTTCATATGTTGTCTGTCTGGATAATCCTAGCGAGGATAACTTTAACTCCTTTGTAGAAGCACAGAAGTTTTTTGACGTTCATGGCATTCGAGTTCCAAAGGTCTTTCATACAGACTTGGCCAAGGGATATCTTCTTGAGGAAGATCTTGGTGATGAAACATTGCTTAAGACTCTCTCTGAGCTTAATTCCTCAGAACAAGAGTTGGAAATCTATCAAAATATTATTGATGAACTAGTTAAAATCCATAGCATCACTGCTGAAGATATTGATAAGTCCCATGTTGGAAAACTTAAATTTGATTTTGAAAAGCTTATCAATGAAATTGACTTCACAGTAGATTATTTTATCGAGAGATTTCTAGGCATCACTGATGAGGCGTTCAAAAGAAGTGTAATCGAAGAGTTCTACCCGATATGTAAAAGACTTAGTTCTCAGAAAATGGTTTGTACTCATAGAGATTTTCATTCCAGAAACATCATGGTTAAGGATGGAGAACTCGTTATAATCGACTTCCAAGATGCTCGTTTAGGAATCCCTCAATATGATTTGGCGAGTCTGCTTGAAGATTGTTATTATGATTTAACTCCAAAGAATAGAGAGCTTCTTATGCGTAGTTATTTTGAAAAACTACCACAAGAGGTTCATGGTCAAAAAGATTATGCCGAGTTTGAATCCCTTTATAGAGACATGTTACTTCAAAGGGTATTCAAGGCCGTAGGTAGCTTCGCTTATATTTATCATCACAGAAAAGATCATAGATATTTAAAATATATCGGGTTTGCTATGGAGAAGTTAAAAAACGCAATGATGGACCAGCCCGATCTTGAAAACCTCAAAAATAAGCTTTTCAAAGTATATTATGAAAGTTGAAAACGCCCTCATACTAGCTGCAGGCAAAGGTACTCGAATGGGTGAGATTGGAAAACACCTGCCTAAGGTTTTGTGGCCAGTCTTTGAGAAGAGCCTTCTTGAACTAGAGGTGCTCTACGCAAAGGAGCTTGGTGCCCAGAGAGTCTTTATTAACTCTTACTATTACACCAAGGAGCTTTTGAATCATGTAGAGAACAATCCTATCTTTTCAGATGTTGAAGTCCTTGTGGAGCAAGCACCAATTGATATTGGAGGTGCTGTTCATAACCTTGCAGAAAAAATTGGTTATCGTGGAAACTTACTGATCCTAAACAGCGATCAGTTTATTTTTATGGAAAAAGACATATGGAATAAAGCGTTTGAAAAATTAAAGTCTTCTGATGCTGTATTGTTCGCACATGAGGTCAACTCAAGTGATAACTATAATGCATTGGCCTTAGATAAAGATAGGCTTGTAGGAATCACTCCTAATTCAGAGTTGGAAAGAGACAAAAAGGTCCATACCTATACGGGTATGTCCTTAATAAAGCTTGATAAGCTTCAAAAAGTAGCAGGCATGAGTAAGTTTTTTGACTCAGTCGCTGATTTTAAATCAAATGATATTCGTATTATGGACATCGCTTCCTCTCCGTACTGGGACTTCGGAACCCTGTCTCGGTACTGGAAAAGCTCTTTCAAAATATTAAATCTGGCCGCAGGTTCCACAAACGATATGTTTGTTAATTTTTTAATCAGCTCCAAGGCCTTGCACTCAGAAAAAGTTGGAAAAGATACTTATAATACAAGCTCAGGAAGTCATGTGATTAATTTGAGCAATGCCTCAAATGTAGAAGCCTCACAGGCAATTATTTTGGAAGGCAACGGGATCAATTCTGTGCAGGATGAAAGGGAAAAAATTCTCTTTAATGATATTGTAGAGTATATATAGGTCTATTCAACAGTTCGAATACAATCTGCGGGACAAATTTCAACACATAAGTGGCAATTTGTGCAACTCCAGGAGTCAATCGCATAGTCTTTACCATCTGTAATTATTGCATTCTCCGGACATATGAGTCGGCAAGAATCGCAGGATACACATGTGTTGTTTATTTCTAGTTTTTTTATCATAATAAGCTCAAGGTTAATTATACTATGAATTTAAAAATATTCTATAGAAGCGCCACGGTCTGGAACATTATTCTCTTTGTATTCCTTGGCTTCTTCTTTCTGTATTTTCAAGAGGGACTTCTTCAGGCACGAACTGTTTTTGATCAGGTATTTCTAAAAGAAGTAGTACAAAACTATTGGGCCTTCATCAGTATAATGCTTGTCTGCGCCACTAGTGTTTTTAGGTTAAAACATCGATCAAAGTATTTTTTTCTATTGTTTACGTTGTCTGCAAGTGCGATCACGATTTTTAACCTTAATCATAACTTTTCGAAACTAGTAACAATCTCATTGTTTATTTACCTGATAACTAGCTACTACTTTTATCAATTTTTAAAAATTGAAATAGAAGAGGCTTATTACAATTCCTCATATGATAACGATGATCTTTTTGAGCCAATGCTCAAAAGGCTCGAATGTAGTGTAGAAGATCTTGAAACAAACAAGGTTTTTAAGGCTCGTCTGACAAACTGGAACCCGAATGGTTGCTTTCTATATTTTGATGAACCTGTAGAAGGTGCAAAACTTAAAAAAATAAAAATAGCCACTACTTTATCCTCAACACCATTTGAAGCTAATGCGATTTTGGCGTCTAAAACAACCGACGCCCAGGGCTTTGGCTTTAGAATACCTAGTGGGAAAGAGGATTTTGGTTGGCGAGATTACTATTCCATCATTGATCAGATGGGCTACAACGTGGAGCTTTTACGATGAAATTAATTCTTATGCTTGTTACTACTTTGGCCTTCGTTGCCTGTTCACCTTCGCCTAAAACACCAGAAGGTCTTTTAAAGATGTTCGTAAAAGACGTATCTACAAAAGAATTGAGCAAGGACTACTTCTTAAAGTACACCACTGGAAAACTAAAAGAGGATATTGAAGCTCTGGATGAAGACGAGATTGGTAAAAGAAAAGTGTTTCAGGCAATAAAGGGTGCAAAGACAAAAATCTTAACTCAAAACTGCCAGCAAAATACTTGTTCCATCACTTATGTTGTTACTTACGACAACGTGGAAGGTGATAAAACGACGTTTGAAACTGAAACCAAAAAAATAGCTCAGTTTAAAAAAGACGAAGATGGATGGAAAATATCAGAGGTTACCCACCTTAAAACTTTTCATGAATCCACTGAGCCAATTAATGCCCTAGAAGAAAACTAAAGTATTATGCATAGTGACCGATGAGCTATGCATGACTAAAAAGATCGACTACATTTCACAAATGGTATTAGACACTTTCACGGATGTGGAGGATAACGTGTTGGAATTTAGGGCCCCTAATGCCTCTAATGGGCAGATTGAGCTTAATTTCAATACCCATAAAGTAGGCTTTGATAAAGTTAGGGCCTGCTTTCAGATCCATATAGACGACCAAGTTATTGAAATTCCATCGAATTGGGGTCCTTTTGGGAGTGCCAACTTCAATAGTTCCAATGGCCTAAACATCAGAATTGACCAATTTAACGATGAACATCACCTTCTAGAAGTTCTAGGAGCTGCAGGTCAGCAACAAATTGGAACCATTCAAATTTCTGGACCCATTGAAGATCTTAGAATGAGTATTGAACCATTATCTGAGGTCTTTGCCGCCTAAACTGTGAGCTTTAATATCACTGAAAAAAGTGCTAAAAAAGCGCCATGGAAAAAACTGTTTTTAAAAAATATGGAAAGAAGAACCTTGTTGGTAAACCTAGATATCTGAAAGCTAGGATTCCAAAAGGTGATAATTATAGAGACGTTAAAAAGTCACTTCGCGAGAGAAATCTATATACCGTTTGTGAAGAGGCAATGTGTCCAAATCTTGGCGAGTGCTGGGATTCCAAAACAGCAACAATGATGGTCTTAGGGGACACATGCACAAGGGCATGCAAGTTTTGTAATGTTAAAACTGGAAACCCTAAAGGGGTTGTAGATAAAGATGAGCCTAGAAAAGCTTCCGAAATGGTAAGCATGATGGGCCTTAAATATCTTGTTATCACAAGTGTTGATCGCGATGACCTTCCTGATTTAGGTGCTGGGCAATTTGCCTCTATCGTTGAAAGAGTGAACGCTGACCATCCCGAAGTGAAAGTAGAAGTACTTATTCCAGACTTTAATGCAATCCCAGATCACATGGATACACTTGCTAAGTCTAATCCTTTTGTTGTTGCACAAAATCTAGAAACAGTAAGAAGGCTCACTCATCCAGTTAGAGATAGAAGGGCCGGTTATGACCAGACCCTTAAGGCCTTGGCATATTATAAAAAAGCACACCCACATATTCATACTAAAAGCTCCATTATGGTCGGCCTTGGTGAAACTAAGGAAGAACTTGTAGAAGCTATGATGGATTTAAAAAAAGCTGGTGTTAATATACTGACTTTTGGACAGTACTTAAGACCTACACTCGCTCACCTTGAGGTACAAAAGTATTACGAGATTGAAGAGTTTGATCATCTGAAAAAGATCGCTTATGACGTGGGCTTTGATTTTGTTGCTTCAGGGCCAATGGTTAGAAGCTCTTACAAGGCCGTGGACTATCTTAACTTTCTAAATGAGAAAGAAGGCAAGGAAATCGATTGGAAGAAGTAACAGGCACTCCATTTTCAGAGCTTACTATTCCAGATAGTGCACAGCTTGAACTACGAGATAATATCTTGCTCGTGAAGAAGTGGAACTGGGATTATAAGTCTTGTGAGAGCTTTCAAGAACAGGCCCATGAGCTTGTTAGAAAGAACAAAAACTTAAAGGTGTATATCTTTTGTAATCATCCTCATGTCTTCACAATGGGAAGAGGAAATGAGAGGGGAGATGACACGCTTGTGGATTTTGATCCTGGACTTGCAGCTCGACTAAAATTTCCAGTACAGAAGATACATAGAGGCGGAGGAATTACGTTTCACTATCCTGGTCAGTGGATCTTCTACCCAATCGTATCCATAACTCCTTCTTACACACTTGATGATCATATGTGTTGGCTCCTAAAAGGTGTGGCCAATACTTTAAAAGAAGATTTCAAAATCGAAAACGTTATGACCGCCAAAAAACTTATGGGTGTTTGGAGAGATAGAAAAAAGCTTGCTTCTATTGGTGTTGGTGTTAAGAGATTTGTTACCCTTCATGGGCTTGCACTTAACCTTATAAAAGATGATGAAATGTTTAATGAGCTTGGAAAGATTAATCCATGTGGGATGAGCCATGAAACATATCAGGCAGTCGATCAGGTGATTAGTGATGATGACCTTATAGAAAAGTTTCATCAAACCTATCTCGCGAAGCTATTCTAATTTTAAGGCCAGCTCTATAACTGGCCTTAAAAGTGTGTAAATCTATTAAAATTCTTCGCAAGTTGGAAGTTGTGAGATTGCTTCAATCACGGCCTTACTTCTTTTAGCGCATGAAAATATGGATTCTTCGCTATAACCTCTGGCCTTGTGGTAGCTTAAATCTGAACGGTTTACCATTGCCACGACATAGGATAAATCACCGCTTCTCTCATCCAAGCTGTCGCAAGAGTCCGTGCTAATTGTTACGTCATTCATGATTTTTCTATTTAGTTGAAAGTCTGATGTCTTGTGATCAGCAGAAACTTTATAACCTTTTTTTGCAATTGCCTTGAGTACTTTGATGTTTGCCTTTTTTCCAAAGTTTAAGCCACCCCTTACATAGACACTGCAATCTGATGCTTGTGATGCTAAAGATGCTAAAGATGCCATAAGTACTAAGCCCGCTAATAGTGTTTTCATTATTATCTCCTTCTGATTATTTTACGTATTGATGTTGTGCGTTAGTCTACTAGAGACTTAAGTCCAGATCCACAGGAGCTGAAAAATTTACTGGCTATTAGATATTTTTAGGGTGTTATGTCTCTTTTAATTGGTTGATCTAGGCTTATAAAAGACTCAGTTGATTGAATTGCATCGATGGCCTGGAGTCGCTCTGCCAGAAAAGCATGAAAGTCTCTAATACTTTTTGTGTGAAGCTTTATAAGAAGGGCGTAGTTGCCGGTAGTGTAGTGGGCCTCAACTACTTCTGGCATTGCCTTCAAGGCCTTGATGACAGTATTAAGCTCCTTAGCGTTAGTTAGATGAATTCCTAGAAATACCGTTACATCATAACCAAGCTTTTGAAGGTTTAGTTGAAACTTACTACCTTCAATCACACCCATTTTTTTCAGTTTATCTATTCTTTGATGGATTGTTCCGCCAGAGACAATTAGCTTTCTAGCTATTTCTAGGAAAGGAACTCGTGCATCCTCCAAAAGAAAGCCCAGAATTTGCCTATCAAGATTATCAATTTCATATTTTTCTATCATTTTTGGTACTCCTAATTGTCACTTTATCATAATTTGGCTGAGTTTATCGCCTACTTCGTAAAAGTGTGGCTGTTAAAGTATTGAATGTTGATGTTTGTGCGGTTTTTGTCGATGATTTAATAGTCGGGAGGCAGTGAATGTGTGGATTTGTGTATTTTAAAGGAAAAGACATTGAAGAGGCGGCCGTAGAAAAAGCTCTAGCAAAGCTAGACCATAGAGGGCCTGACTCAACTAGAATCACCTCTAAAGGTGAATCTTATCTAGGCTTTAAGCGTTTGGCGATAATGGATCTAAGCTCAGAAGGTAATCAACCTTTTGAGAGCAAAGATCACTTAATTGCCTGCAATGGTGAAATCTATAATTTTAAGGCCCTTAAAAAGAAGTACGCATTTAATTATCAATCCAATAGTGACTGCGAAGTGATTCTACCTATTATTGAGAAAGGTGATGTCAAAACCCTAGCGAGCGAACTCGATGGCGAATACGCTCTAGTTTACATTGATAAGAATAGCCAAGAGGTTTTTGCAGTTAGAGACCCCATGGGAATTCGACCTTTATTTTATGGATATAGCTCAAGTGGTGAGATCTGTTTTGCTAGTGAGGCCAAGGCCCTTTTAGAATTATGCCGAGATGTCACGCCATTCCCTCCTGGTCATTATTATGCGGGTGGTGAGTTTATTTCTTTTAAGGATCTCTCAATTGTTGAGAGCTACTCAAACGATACGCTTGATGAAGTATGTTCAAAGATTAGAGTAAAGCTCGAGGAAGCAGTTAAGAAGAGAATGGACTCAGATGCACCTGTTGGGTTCTTATTAAGTGGTGGTCTTGATTCTTCTCTAGTCTGTGCAATTGCTCAAAAGCATTCAAAAACACCGATTAAAACATTTGCAATAGGGATGAGTGAAGATGCAATTGATCTAAAGTATGCAAAAGAAGTTGCAGACCATATTGGATCTGATCACACTGAAGTTATCATTACCAAAGATGATGTACTCGGTGCCCTAAGGGATGTGATTTATCACTTAGAAACATGGGACATAACTACAACACGAGCAAGTGTGGGAATGTATCTAGTCTGTAAGTACATAAAAGAAGAAACAGATATAAAGGTACTAATGACCGGAGAAGTGTCTGATGAAATTTTTGGATATAAATATACTGACTTTGCTCCGAGTGCTGAAGAGTTTCAAAAAGAAGCTGCAAAGAGAGTAGAAGAGCTCTACGTTTATGATGTTCTTAGGGCCGATAGATGTATTAGTGCCCACTCCCTTGAAGCAAGAGTGCCATTTTCAGATACTGACTTTGTAAGCTATGTGATGAGCGTCGATCCAAAACTTAAAATGAACTCATATGGACATGGAAAGTACCTTCTAAGAAAAGCATTTGAAGGGGACTACCTTCCTTTATCTATTTTATTTAGAGAAAAGGCCGCGTTTAGCGATGCTGTAGGACATTCTCTTGTGGACTATATAAAAGCTTACGCTGAAGAACTCTATACTGATCGAGAGTTTAAAGAAGGTGTATTAAAGTACGATTATGGGACGCCATTTACAAAAGAGTCCTTGATGTTCAGAGATATTTTTGAAGGATTTTATCCTGGTTGTGCAAAGTGGATTAAAGACTTTTGGATGCCAAATAAAGAATGGGAAAACTGTGATGTCTTGGATCCAAGTGCAAGGGTGTTACCTAACTATGGAGCAAGTGGAGCGTAGGCAAAAAAAAGGCCTCCGATTGGAGGCCTTAGAGCTTATATAGCGTTGTAGTATTCTTTAAGCATTAGAGCATCGTCTTCCAAGTTTGGAGAGTTACTAATTACATAGCCTCTACAATCTTTTTCTTTAAGAGCTCTTAGCATGTCTTTCCAGTTGAACTTTGATTTCTCAAGATTCAAGTGCTTCAAATCCCCTTTAGAGTTTGAGCTAATACCAGAAACATGAATATGCATAGATTTTAAAGCATCCGCACCAAGCTCAATTTCAAGCTGGTCTAGAACTTCTTTAATTTCTTCATAAGTGTTGTACTTACCAGTTCTAGCGTATAAGTGAGAGAAGTCCATACAAGGCTTAACACTCATTACATTTTTAGTTAGGCTGATTAGTTCCTCAAGTGATCCAAATTGAGATGTTTTACCAGTTAGTTCCGGTCTAAGTTCAATTTCGATATCAAGACGGCTAAGTCTTTCCTCAATAACATTCATCGATTTTTCAACTAGATCAAACACGTCATACGGAGAATCTTTCATGTAGAAAGCTGCGTGAAAAGTCATAGACTCTGCACCACAAAGATCTGAAATTTTAGCCGTTTGAATAATTCTCTCTACAGAGGAATCAATCTTGTCTTGCTCTCTAGCATTTAAATTAATGTAGTATGGACCGTGGGAAGTTAATGGAACGCCAAGCTCGTAAGACGCTTTTCTAAGAGCAGAAGAAACTTCTTCCTTCATTCTTACACCGTGAGCAAACTCTAGTTGCATACAATCTAGACCAAGTTCGCTAATTCTTTGGACGCCGTCTACTGGATTGTTCTTCTTTGCTGTACTGTTAGGTACACCTGCGGTTCCAAATAATAACCTTTCAAAAGACATTCGCACTCCTTCCTAATTTCGATTCACCCGGATTTTATTAGAAAATCTTAGAGCTCCAAGACTTAAAGTCTTTGAGACATGATGAACAACCGCTCCCTAGGCCAAGTTGCTCTTTAAGATAATCCAAATCAACGGTATGAATATTCCCTATTGTTAACGCTTCTTTTATGTCGCCAATGCTTACGCATTTGCATTCGCAGACGAGAAAACTGTCACTCGGACCCTGTTTTCGAGTGTTTTGTTGTTCTCGCAACTCTAAAAGAGCTTCCAGCTCTTCATCTTCCATATGCCCTCTAAAGCTAGGAGTTTAATCGTCAGCGAGCTTTTATATAGCTTTTCCTGGAATAAATGTCGAGTGGTATGGTCTGACAGTGTAATTATGATAGGAAAAAACGCAAAACTTGGTAGAATAGAAATGAGCTTTCAATTTTAAATGATGGAAATAACTATGAAGCTGCTGGTGTTCGCCTACCACTTTCTTATTACAAATATATTCCCTGCAATCCTGATCTTTTTAACTTTTAATGGTGCGTTGCGTGGTGGGATGTTTATCTTATGGTTTTGTGCTTGGGTAATATGCTACCTATATATAGACAAAATTATTCTGTTCTTTCTTGGCGCACGAGAGATAATTGATAATGATTTCCAGGAGTTATTTCAGCAATTGAAAAGTGAAACCTATAAGAGGTTCGAAAAACAGCCAAAGATATATCTCTATTCAGGTCGATCGTTGAAGTGTTTCGTATTTGATTCAAGAAATGAGTGGTCTGTAGTTTTAGATAGGAAGTTGGCCTCTAGGTTAAACTCTGAACAGACCAAGGCCTTAGTTGATTACCTTGTCCGTTATAAGAAAACTAGTGCACCATGGCGTTTAACCAAGTCTTTGGGGTTGGTGATTCTAACTATTGGGGTAATTTATTCGTTT
>JAGSHJ010000425.1 GCA_023954595.1 Bacteriovoracaceae bacterium
AATTACAGTTCAACCCAATTCGCGTTGGGAGCAGGTTGAATCAGTCGTTGTTGAATAAGAAATTAAAGAGACTCTAGAACCCCAAACATTTGTTCACGGGTTTTAGACAGCAAGAATGCTCTCTTTTTTTGGTCACCGTCATCTAGGTCGTCAAAAATATATCTAGAGATGGCCTTTAGCCTTCTAATCTTTTTGAGCTCTTCCATATCAAGCTTGTCTATACGTTGGAAGTAGCTATTGAAGTAGCGCTGAATCTCTTGAACCCTTAAGGCCTGATTGTCCTGTTGCCCGTCTTTATATAGCCTGGCCAACCATGGAGTTTTTAGTGCTCCTCTGGCAATCATAACTGAGTGGCACTTTGTGTATTCGAAATATTTTTTTATATCGTCAACCGTCCAAATGTCACCGTTTCCAACGATAGGTGTTTTTACTGTTTCAACTGCTGTTTTAACATATTCCCACTTGGCCACACCCTTGTACATCTCATCTCTAGTTCTTGCATGAATGGTGATTGCATCAACACCTTCATCTTCTAAAAGCATTAAGATGTCTTTGAAGAGTGTATCGTCTTTGTAACCAACTCTAATCTTAGCTGTGAATGTTTCAGGGAAATTGCTTCTAATGGTTCTTATGACCTTACGAAGCGCTTTTAGCTCACTTAAAAGAAAGGAGCCACCTCTGTGTTTGCATACAGTTTTTGAAGGACAGCCGAGGTTTAAATCAAGCCATTTAAAACCAAATCCTCTGATCTTTGAAACTGTGTCTTCAGTCAGAGCGTCCTCTGTCGTGAGCATTTGGTAGATTGTTTTTCTTCTTTTCTCCAAGTCCTCGTATGAGCTTTTGCCGTAATGCTTTAAAACATGCTTTGGAGGATAAGGCCCAACAGACGGAGCTCTTAAAAAGTCCGTTGAGACAAAGTCCCACTCCGGATAGTTCTCTAGAATAGTTTCACGATAGTGTATGTCTGTAATTCCCTCCATAGGAGCGAATAATAAAGATTTCTCACCAAATGGGAGAGTTCTAGCTGTAGATTGTTGCGACAATTTTTCTTGAACTTGCATGATTTCTGAACTCGCAAAGATATATCCCTTGCCAGGTGCCAAGGTTAAGTTTGCCGTTTGTAATAGGTATAGAAGTCTCCACTCCAACTAGGGCAGACTTGATATGTGCTGGCATATCATCAGGGCCTTCCATTGTATGAGTGTAGAAAGGCTCGTTCTCTTTTACCAAGTGATTGAAACTAGAAGAGAAGTCAGCTCTAACACTTGGGTCTGCATTCTCGTTTATAGTAATACCTGCAGAAGTGTGTTGTACGAAAAGATGTAGAATTCCTTGGTCAGGAAGTGAGTCCAACCTTTGAATTATTTCACCTGTGACCAGGTGAAATCCCCGGGCCTTAGGTGTTAAGTTTATTGTCTTTTGCGTGATCATTCATGTGCCTCTGTAGGCGCTAAAACTATATAAAATTTATGCAGATGTCATCTTATCTTTAAATTTTACATACGTTTTGGTTTTTGTGATAACCCATTCCTGAGCTTTTAAATGAGGAGTACATATGAATTTTAAAATATTTTGCCTGCTAATATCCATGGCATTTCAAGCATTTGCGCTTAAACTTTCAGATTATTCCCCATATGAGTACAAAGTGTTCTTCACTAATCCTGAGTGTCAGGAGTATCAATATGAGCAAACTGTATATGCAATTGATGGAACTGCACTAGTAGCAAAACCTAAGAATGTTTACTGTAAGCGTCAAGACTTTGAAAGAAACTCAATTAAAGAGAGCTCACCTCATTTTCAAATTAAAAAATTGATATCGGACCCAGAAGTTAAGTCTCTATTTTTGTCCTTCTTGTCATTTTCCAATAGAGAGGTGGCCTATAAAATCTGCGGAGCTATCCAAAGAAATGTTAAGGTAACCTTTGTAATTGATTCTAAAAGTGAAAAACGTCCTCGCTCAAGAGAAATGCTTGATTTTATCTCTGAGTGTAGACCTCAAAGGATGGGGGCGGGAGAGTCTTACAATAAACCTGTAACTATATTTAGAGGAAATACTGACGGTATTGGGTACGCACATAATAAAATCATCATCGCCAAATATAAAGACCCTAATAAGGTTAGACTTGTGTATGGATCTGGAAATATGAGCTCTGGGACTACTTTGCACCATGAAAACTGGCACTTTGTAACGACCTCAAAAGATACATACCTCGCTCAATCTCACATGTGTGTAAAACAAGCTATGATTGATTCGGGTGATAGTAGATCCAAGTACAAGAAAACGTTTATGAGTTGTCGCGACCAAATAGAAGTTAGCGAAGAAGACGACATCAAAATGATGGTAGTTCCAAGTGATGGAAAAAGAGCAATGGCCAATATTGTGGATAACTTCAAAAAAGCAATAAGCATTGACGTTGCAGCTCACAGATTTACTCATCCAGAGCTAGTTAATGCCATGATTGATGCTTCAAAAGAGGGGAAACAAACTCGATTCATCGCTGATGATGATATTTATTGGACTGGAGTGAGAAAGAAAAAAACTGGCTCTAATATGTATATGGAGTATGTGAACACCATTAAAGTTGTGCGTGCCGGGGTGAATACTCGTTATATGGAAACTAATCAAAACCATAGATTACTTCACCACAATAAGTATGTTCTATTTAATTATGCTGATGGATCAGGTGCTGTGCACGCAGGAGCAGGAAACTTCACAAAGGCCGCATTCACCAAAAATATGGAAAATTATTACTTTATCACCATTGCTGAAGTCGTAGACAGCTTCCGTAAGCAGTACGATTATAGTTTTGAAAAACTTGCTACCCATTATGAAAAGATGCCTTCAGAATATGTAATGCCATAGAACGAGTTAGTTTGAAACGAACAGAGTATCTAGTTGGTTTTCTTTATACTTTTTAAGAATCTGGAAAAATCCAAGAGATGACAGGGTCCAGTTTAATCTGTG
>JAGSHJ010000258.1 GCA_023954595.1 Bacteriovoracaceae bacterium
GAATGCGATCTACAATCTCGCCTTCTATATTGGACTGATACCACTCTAGAGAGACTTTATATGAGGAGAGCTGTTTTTCTGTATATGACTTTATATCTTCAAGCGTTTCTGAACCATAAGTTTCAGGTTCACGGGTCCCAACCATATTTAGATTAGGCCCATTTATAATCAAATATTTCTTCATGCCATTTCCAGTTTTTCCTTGGATGCCTTTTTAATTTTCTGAAGAAATATTGTTAACTTATTTTCAAGCTCTTTCAAAGACCTTTCGCGTCCAACCTTAACTCTTTGCGCAACAAGATTTGCGAGGTCATCAGATTCCTCTTGCTCGGCCTGTTCAGGGACTTCTTTTAGAAATGGCCTTGAATCAGTGTCTTGTGCCTGGCCCTTTAGTTCATTTAGCTTATTTAAAGAAGCACGATCATTTGGATGCAGCTCAATTATACTCTCAAGGATTTCAACCGCTTTTTCAGGATGTCCCTGTCTAATATATAGATCAACTAGAGTATGAGTAATAATTGGATCAACACTCTTTTCCTCTTCTACATATTCTTTAGGTTCATCTTCATTGTCGTACTCTTCGTAGAAGTACTCGTCGTCAATGTCACGCTCTGTAATATCAAGTTTTGCTTTTTCGACTTCACTTTTAAAAGCACTTAGTTTTTCTTTAACTGGTGCTTCAACATTCCACTCTTCCAGGTCGTCTTCTTTTTCAGGGACTTGGGTCTTATTGAAATTTACTTGTACCCACTCATCCTCATCTTCTTCAAAACCAAACTTTTCAGTTTTGCTTGGCTCCTCTTCTTGATCATTTACCAACAAATCGTCTTCGAGCAACTTAACTTGCTCGGACACGTACTGATCTCTTGGATTGATAAGCAGAAGATATTTAAAAGTTTGAAGAGCTTCTTCTAGGTAGCCTAGATTAATACATATCTGGGCGAACAGTTTCTGAAGGCTTATGTTTTCTAAATTGTCGGAGACAAAAGGACGAATCGTATTGTAGGCCAGCTCATAGTTCTGCTGATCAAAATAGCAATGAGATAATACGATATAACCCATGACATAAGTTGGATGTCTTTTGATGCCTTCTTTTAAAACTTTGAAGGCCTCATCCAACATACCAAGTTTTCTATAAGACTCGGCCAATGGAGCAAAGACTCTCGATTTTGGATTTTTCTCGTATAGAAGCGAATACTTCGCCAACAATGAGGATTTTTTATGCTTATTGTTTTGCATCGCGATTAAATGCCAACTAGGCCTTCGGAATCTCGATTAACGAGTCCGGCCTCTTCTTGGTTAACCACTCTTGGAGTTAAAAATACAATCAACTCACTTCTACTTCTATTTGGATTGTAGGCATTTCTAAACAGCCATCCAATTAATGGAAGGTCTTTCAGAAATGGTATACCTGCTTCAATCTCACTTGTAGATGTTTGATATAGACCACCGATTACAACCGTTGAACCATTATCAACCAACACATTTGTATTGATGGCCTTGTTAGATGTACTTGGCAGACCATCAGCAGTAGCTGGAGCAGTAAAGCCACCCTTAGTTAGGTCGACGTTCATAGAAATTGAGCCGTCGTTTGTAACTTTTGGTGTAACTGTAAGGTTAATACTTACACTCACGTCTTCAAATCCTTCAGTTACTGTTCCATTATTTACAGTAGAAGTTTTAAATTTTTGAGTATCAGTACTTGTAATTGATGCAGCTTGATTATTTTGAGTAATAATCTTTGGAGAAGAAATGATTCGGCCTTTAGATTCAGACTCCATCAATTGAAGACTAAAATTCAGTCCAGTTAATCTTTTATATACTCCAATACTTGCAGACAAAATATTACTAAATTCAGCATCTGTTGCAGAACTGAATGAAAATGAGCCTGAGTTATCTTCAAGACTAGCCCCAGGTGTTAGTGGGTCGTAACCAAAAGACAATCCACGTCTTCCAAGGCCTGCTCTAAATTCATAGTCTTCATTAGCTTCAACTACTTTTGCTTCAATTAAAACTTGTGGTGTTTCTGTGTCCAAAGTTTCAATAATCTTTTTCATTCTCTCAATCGCGTCGATTGTATCCTTAACAATGATATGACTTGTACGCTCATCAATTTTGATAGCTCCCCTTTCAGGAGATAAGTAATCATTTAAAATACCAACCATTGCATTTGGATCAGCAAAGCTTATTGGAAACACTCTAGTAACCAGTGGCTCTTGCCTACGGTTCGCATTCTGGCTGGCAAGCTTAGCTTCTCTTTCTTCACGTGCCTTTTGACCAGTCTTAACTGTCAGGATATTTGCGTGCTTAAACGCTACAAGCTCTCCGAGATTCATAATTGTATCAAGTGCTTGATCCCAAGGGATGTTAGTAAGACTAATTGTCAGAGGAGGTAGCTCATTAATCTGATCATCAATAATGATGTTAAAGCCGGAAGTATCAGCGATCATTTTTAAAAGCTCTCTATAGCTAACATTGTTAACATTTATTGAGATCTTCTTTCCTACGTATTTCTTTACGCCTGACTGAGTAAGGTTTTCTAGAATATCAGATATGCTTGCAGACTTTGGAATAAGAACCTTCTCCTCAAGAGAATCGTCTACCGCAACACCGTTGTCTTCAGCTTTTTTAAGAGTTGCTCTAGAGAAGGCACCGAATCTGTTTTCTATATTTAAAACAACTCGCTTACCTTTTTGATCTAAAATAGAGCGAACATTGTCTCTTAGTTGTACTGCAAATCGGATGGAGTTTTTCTCACCCGGTTTTTTGTATGGCGAGATAAAGTCTGCACTTCCAGAAAATTCAGAGGTATCAATACCTCTCATAAACTTTTTCTGTGCAGTTACATTTTTAAGATCCAAAATTATTTGTCTGGTATCTTTAATGTGAGTTCTTTCAGCAAAAACTGGCCTGTCAAAGTCAATAATTAACTTTGATATCTCACCTTCAGGTAGAAAGTGAACATTGGTAATTTTGGCTGGATTATTGTCTTGAGCATTCGCAAAAACACACGTTAGACATAGAAGGCAAAAAATCCATTTAAACATATAACCTCTTCCGTAAAGTTATTATGCTGTAAATCTTAGCAACTTTATTTGGAAATAGGAATAACTGTCTCTAAATATTCAGTTTCTCCATAAATATTTACGACTTTTTCCGCCAAAATAATCCCTCCGGGAAGGATTGCTTTAATCTCAGCTTGGTTTGGGCCAAGTGTCATGCCCTCTTTAATTGTATAAGTTGGACCCTGATCACCTAATTTAACAAAGGCTCTTCGTTCGGCTCCAATAAGAACACCAGTAATTTTAACTTCGTCCAAATTGGTCGTTTGGATTTCAGGTACATTAGTAAATACACCGGCCTTAACAGGTGTAGATGACTTTTTAGAATCTCTCTTTTTTAACTTAGGCGGTTGAAAGGGATCTCTAAGCTCAAATGGCTCTTCAATATCACTAATCTGTTTAAAGACTTCCTCTATTTCAACTGCATAAGCGTTGGGAAGGAAGACCGAAACAGTCAACAAAGCACTAATTAACTTTAAACTGCTGCTCAATTTCCTCTACCCCACTCTTTTCTTTATAATTCTTATTGTATCTAAAGGACTCGACAGTAGTCTGCATATCAATAATTTGAAATCTACTTCTTACTTTATCACTAATATGCTCAATCTTAACATTTTTAACGTTTAAGATACGCTCGGCCTTGGCAAGACTCTCAAAAAATATGAGCGACTGTAGAAATGTTCCACGACCTTGGAACTCATACTCTTTAGCAAAATAGAACCCCAAGTTATCTTCTTTCTTAGGTACCTGCTTGGGCTTTTTCATTTTGAGTTTTTCAGCAATATTACCCAACAGCTCCTGAACCTCAGCATCATTAACGTCAGTTGGAAGCTGTTTTTGAACTTTTTCGATTTGCTTTACAACTTCTTTGACTCGATCTTTCGTCGCAGCAAGGTTCTTTTTAAACTCTTCAATCTGAACAAGCTTTCTCTTCTCTCTTTGAATTTTTATTTTTATAGATGGAGTTTGAGTTACAAGAGCTTGGTACTGCTCGTCTTTCTCTGTATACATCAAGAAAAGTCCCTGAGCGGCATATGCAAAAATAAACCAATGGAGATTTTTTACTAATACGTCTTTCATTCGAAACTCACAATTCCAGCTTTAATTTCAAATACCTCTAAAAAGACGCCATCAACCTCGTTTGGCAGAGAGTCAGGTCTTTCATAAATGATATTATTCTTATTAAAGAAGATTGAATTTTTTAGATTCTCCAAAAACTTACCGATATTTTTAAAGTTTTGAGAGTAACCTCTCAAAGCTAGCTGGTTGCCTTCAAGATTTAGGTCTACAAGCCAAACACCTTCGGGAATATTTTGGGCCACATACTTAAGAACATTAAATGGGTTTTGCCTCTTATTAATGATCTCTTTAACGACTTCTAATTTTTTAGCTAGTTTTTCTTCCTGGGACTTTAGTGCTTGAACTTGTTTCTCAATATTTTGAAGTCCAGCAACCTTTCCACGAATCTTTCTATATTCCTGGTTAAGCTTAACCTGTTCGGCCTGCTCAGTCTGGATCAGCTCTTCATAATGCGACTCAAGAAAGACTTCAGGAACATAAAGGACAAAGAGTGCCAATAAAAGCATCTTAACATTAAGAAGGCTAAAGTTGATTCCACCAAC
>JAGSHJ010000507.1 GCA_023954595.1 Bacteriovoracaceae bacterium
AAACTTCAGGAAGAGGCCAATCAAAAGAGATTTGAGTTCATTGAGACTGCAACAAATATAAGTCTTAGAAAAGCAGACCCTGAACTCAAAGAGACAAACCTCACAAAAGATATAAAAGATATCATTGATCCCATGCTTGATGGGATAAAGAAAATCTCTGAAAGACCACGTGCTATCCAAGAGCTTAAAGAGAAAATGGAAACTCTTGAAGAGAAGCTTGACTCAGCTCGAGCTGCTGAAGAGAAGCTTCGTGCGTTCTCCAAATCAAATAAGCAAAACGAGCTCAAAAGAACCATTCGTAAATCCATTGACGCTATAGAAGAAGTTCAGAAGTCTATTCGTATAGAGCTTGAAGACGCCCAATTTAAACTTCTTAAAATGGAGACGGCCGACGGGGGAGTTTTTTCTAATTTCTCCTATGCTATTTTCGATTTCTTTAAGACAAAGGGTAAGAACCTTCTATTGGCCTTGGCCGTATTTCTAGGTCTGTATTGGCTTCTTGGAATGGGACAAGACCGCTTTATTTCTTTATTCATGATGCGTATGAGCAAGGCCGTTGAACATCCGGGTCAAGTTCACTGGGTTAAAAGACCTCTTAAAGTGTTCTACTCCTTATTCACTTTCATTGCCGCACTGTTTATGGCGGTTGCAACCCTTTATCTACTAAATGACTGGGTACTAGTTACCTTTATTATTCTTCTGCTTGTAGGTCTTGCGTGGAGTTCTAGAAACTACGTTCCTCAATATTTTGAGCTATTTAAAATTGTTCTAAATTTCGGTGCTGTCCGTGAAGGTGAGCGTCTTGTTTATAATGGCCTGCCGTGGAAAGTTAAGACTCTTGGCTATTATTGTCGCCTTGTTAACCCTGCTCTGAGCGGTGGAACACTAAGAGTTAATTCTAAAGAGTTACTACAATCTTTTTCACGACCAGTAGGTGATACTGAACCATGGTTTCCAACTAGAAAAGATGACTGGGTTGAACTCTCTGATGGTACCTATGGAAAGGTTACAATGCAGTCTCCTGAATATGTAACGATCAAGCTCATTGGCGATCAGATTAAAACAATTGCTACAAGCGAGTTTATCTCCCTTAATCCCATTAATCTTTCAAATGATTTTGGGATTGGTATCATTTTTGGTGTGGACTACGACCATCAAAAAGTTGTTTTAACTGAAGTCCTAACGAACTTTAAGACATATCTACAGTCCAGGCTTTACGAAGAGTTTGAGGCCGACAAAGAGGGATTCCAAGCATTGGTGGTGGAATTCCAACAGGCCGGTGCAAGCTCACTTGATTTGAGAGTGTTTTTAAAGTGTGCGGGCAAGCTTGCTTCTAGGAAAAAATTCTTTGAAAGAAAGCTTAATTCTTATCTTGTGGAAGCGTGTAACGAATTTGATTATGTAATTCCATTTAATCAACTAACCGTTCACCATGCAGGTAAGAATGATTAAAAAACAGGAGCTTGAAAGAAACCTTCAAACGAATTTTAATTTTGATTTAAGCGTGGACCAAAAGGGCCTGGACTCTGAAAGCGCCTACCTTGAATATATTCAAAAACAACTAGCTATGAGGGTGAAGTTCTTTATCCAGACTGATATGGATAAACTCCTTCAAGCACTTTACCGCATAGATGTGAACGACAGAGAAACTGACCAGGCGTTCTCCCTAGGTGAGATCAATGCTGTTAGTGAGAAAATTGCACAGCTTATTTTAAAACGTCAGCTTCAAAAACTTGATTATTCTAAAGAGTTTTATAAGAACGAGGAAAAATAATATGAATTTTAATTTTAAAACTAAAGACGACATCTTGTCTCTACATCCAAGTATTGGAAACTTTGTCCCACGTTACGTTGAAAATCGTAAAAACGATTATGCGGCTTTTGTTGAGTCCGTAAATAGTGGTGATATCCAAGCAATAAGAGACTATTGTCACAAGGTTGTAGGAACGGCTAGGAGCTATCACTTTTTCCAATTGGAAGAGATCACTACAATTATTCAAGATTACGCCAGAGATGGTGATTTAGAGGCCATCAAGTCTATGAT
>JAGSHJ010000184.1 GCA_023954595.1 Bacteriovoracaceae bacterium
AAGAGCAATTTTACCCGGAATTACCAAACTCATAAGGATTGTTGCAAGGAAAGTAATAATCAGAATTATCAACATATACCGTCTGGTTTCACCGATAATTTCTTCTATCTGTTGGTCTCTTCTCTCATTTTGATAGTATTGAATATCTTGAAACTCAGAGAAGGCCTCTAAAATCTTGTCTGCTAGATCACTAATGGTCGATAGTCCCGCATTGTCCCGCTTATCAAATATCGAGACTTTGGATAAGAGGGTCTTGAGAGAGTCCACGTAACCGAGCATCTTTGAGATTGTGGTTTTAATTTCAACTTCACTGTAGAAAGTATCAAGTCTTTGAAGTTGTGAGTGAAAGCCGTCAATTAAAGCATTCAGCTTCTCCAAATCATTCTTTGTGGCCTTATTAGTCAGAATTTTCTTTTGCATCTTTAAGATAGACACTGCAGATATTCTGATTTCATCAGTTAGAAGATTGATTTGGTTTGTATTTGTTGTGATGTTTTCAATTTGCTTGTTTAGGGAGTTCAAATAGAAAAATACGGTAAAGCCGATGGTTAAAACCATCATATTTGCCAAAACAAAACTTGCGGCGATTCGTTTTTTTAGTGAAATATTCATTCTCTCTCCTAGCTCTCCGCGAGATCCGCAAATAGCTTGTTAAAATTCTTCTCACTTCCGACTAGTACAACAATGTCATCAGCGTCAATGACATCCATAGGTAGTGGACTGTCGTTAATTTCCACTCTAAAGGCGGATTTTCCATCTTCAGTTATATAAGGCACTCGTTTTTGAAGTGCGACAATATTTAGGGAATAGTTTTGACGAATTTGACTCTCTACAAGAGTTCTTCCTTCAAATTTCTTACCAAGCTTCAACTCGACAATCGAGTAGCCGGCAGCAAAGTTGTATCTTTGTAAAACGTGAGGAGCTACGATTTTCGATGCGACAATCTCGCCCATCTCTTCCTCTACTTTAATAATCTCACTGGCACCGATCTCTTTTAAAACGTGCTCATGAAGTTTACTAGTGGCACGGGCGATAATTTTACCAACACCAAGCTTTCTAAGCATGGCCACAGCAAGAATACTTGTTTCAATATTGTCACCAATGGCCACAATCGCAACATCGACATCCGAGATATTTTGAGACCTGATGGCCCTCTCATCTGTAACATCCACACAAATCGCATGGGTTACACGCTCTTTAATTTTATCAACAAGCTCACTCTCATGGTCAATGGCGATAACTTCGGCACCTTTTTCAAAAAGCCTAGTTGCCGTTTTTGAGCCGAATGTTCCTAGTCCAATTACTGTAACAATCATAAATTATCCTATCATTATCTTTCCGGTTGGATATTTGAAATCTCCACCCTCTTCTTTCTTTTGACCAATAGCAAGTGCCATAGTTAATGGACCAATTCTACCTATGAACATCAAAACAATAATGACCGCCTTGCCCGCAACGGTCAAGTAAGGGGTGATCCCTAGAGATAGCCCTACGGTCGCAAATGCACTGACGACTTCAAAGAATATGGACAAGAAACTATGTTCAGTTTCAAGACGCATAAGTAACAATATAAATGCACTACAAATCATCAGTGATATGACAATGATGGAAATTGCACGCACAACTAAAACGTTTGGCAGGGTTCTATCAAAAAACTCCACTCGATCCTTTCCTCTGAGTGTCGCTCTTACCGATTGGAAAAGGATGGCAAAGGTGGTTGTTTTAATTCCCCCACCACATGAGCCGGGGTTTGCACCAATGAACATAACGAGAATAAATAGATAAAGAGTATGCGGAAATAGCGAACTCAAACTGATTGAGTTAAATCCAGCTGTTCTTGTTGTGACCGATTGGAAAAAAGACACTTGTAGCTGTTGCCAAAAGCTTAGGTCTTTCAATGAATGCAGATATTCTGAGAAGAACACATAAATTGCAACAAAGGCCACAAGAGAGAAAGTCGTAGTAAAAACAACCTTTGAGTGAACTGAAAGGTTTACTATTTTCTTCTTCCCTCTGAACACTAACTCCACTTCTTTTAATACAATAAAGCCCAGTCCACCTAATAGAATCAAACAGGCTATTGTATTACTAATTACCGGGTTATAAGCAAAGTTCTCAAGAGAGTCATTAAATAGAGCAAAACCTGCATTACAAAAAGCACTAATTGCATGAAAGAATCCAAAGTACAAGGCCTGACCAAACTCATACCCTTCGAAGCTAAATGCAAATGTCAGGATAATCGCACCAACAAACTCTATAACAATTGTGTATTTAACAATATCAACAATCATGGCAATGAGATCTGACATGGATGTAATATCCAACAAATCTTGCATCATAACCTGGTTTTTGACCGCCATAGACTTCCCAAGAAGAATCATCATTGAGGAGTGCAGTGTCATATATCCAAGCCCTCCAATTTGAAGGAGAACTAAGACAATCGACTGACCCACAAAGCTGAAATTATCCACCAACGAAACGGTGCTCAGCCCTGTCACACATGTAGCGGAGGTCGCCATAAAGAATGCGTCAATAAAAGAGATGCTCTTTCCCTCGGCGGCCGAAATAGGCAGTGCCAGTAGAAGCGTTCCAATTAATATGATTGCACTAAATGAGAGGATAACAATTTGAGCGGGTGCAAGACGAATCTTATCTAGCATCCCCAATACATAATCCTTCCCCTCTTCTGAGGAATCCGGTTTTAATTCATATATAGAGAGCACTGATGAAAACAGATGGACTGCCGATAACCAAAAGGTGAACTGCACGTCCCCGAAGGTTATTATCATTGGGAAGAAGACAATTAAGGAGAAGACGTACTTTCTAAAAAAATCTTCTACATTGTCGGAACGATGAAAAAAGGACACTATCGAAAAAAGAACAAATACTGGTGCCGACCAAGCAAGTGACTGTAGTACAACTTCAGTCATCTCCTGAGAAATTAAAGGCGTCTGAATTCTGTTCGCTTTATAAAAAGCGTACAAGAAAATAAAAGCTCCATTAAAGAAGAGCTCCAGTAAAAAAGGCAGTTTTTGAAATCTTTTGTTCATATGCTTGTGTTTATGATAATTGATTTTTGTAAAATTAACGAGATAAGAAAATTATGGCCCAAAAGTTACAAATAAATTTTTTAATTGACCATATTGATCCACTTGGACAAGGAGTTTTCAAACTCGATGATCAAGTATATTTCATTCCTAAAACACTTCCTGGAGAAAAGGGTCTCGCTGAAGTCCTAAAATCTAGAAAGAACATCCACTTTTGTAAAGTAATTAAAATTGATCAATTAAGTACGGATAGAATCACACCTGAATGCCCCCACTTCAATGAGTGTCCAGGGTGTCACTACCTGAATGTTGACTATAAAGAGGAACTTGAGTTTAAAAAAGCGAGTTTCAAGAGAATGCTCGCCCCTATAGGGTCACCAGAGTTTGAAACTGTTCAGGCACCCAATCGACTAAATTACAGAAATCGAGTGCAACTTCATTACCATAAAAGGGCCCAAAAGCTTGGATTCATAAATGGTAATGAGAATAAAATAGTAGAAGTACCCAATTGCAAAATTTATAGGCCAGAGCTTGAGACCTCTTTTAAAGAGCTATATGCCAAGAGAGACCAATATCTTAGAAAGCGCCAAAGACCTAAAGGCCATGTAGAGCTATACTTAAGAAATAATGAACAGCCACAAATCAATTGGGATAAATCCTATGCTGCGGATGGGTTCACACAAGTCAACCATGACATGAACCTGAAGCTTCTTGATAGCGTCGCACAGGCCTTAGAGGGCTTTGAGGCAAAAACGGCATTGGATCTTTTCGGCGGAGACGGAAATCTCTCTAAAGCGGCCAAGGTCACAGAAATTTTTCATATTGATCGCTATCCTTTTGAACAAAAAGACAATTTTCACTCATTAGACCTATCCACTCCTGAGAGTTTGGAAGAGTTTGCTAGAAGAACAAATTTAGAACAAGCACAGCTATTCATAGTCGACCCACCAAGGGCCGGATTTAAGCACCTCTCTCAATGGGTTGAGCACTTTAGGCCACAGATGCTCATTTATGTATCTTGTCACCCCCAGACCATGATCCGCGATCTAAGAGCACTTGATATGCCTTATGAAATAGTTCAAACCAAGCTTTTGGATTTGTTTCCTTCAACCTTTCACTTTGAGGCAATGAGCGTTCTACGCTTTAAATAAAGCCTTTTACAAATCCAATGATTTTGGTCAAAATATTTATATATATTTTGGAGGCTTTACATGAAATTTCTTATTCTTTTGGCACTGAGCGTATTCATGTTAACCAGTTGCTCCAGCAACTCGAAAAAAGAGCTTACTCCTGCCGAAAAAAAAGCAAAACTTTACTATAACCAAGGCACAAGAAATCTTGTTGCCAAAGATTACACCGAGGCCTTAAAGAATTTGATGGAAGCTGCGGCACTGGATTCAAAAAACAGTCAAATTCATAATAATCTTGGGATGGCATATTGGTTTAAGAAAAGCTCGAAAAGAGCTGTATGGCACATCAAAAAGAGTATTGAACTCGACCCAAAAAATACCGATGCAAAACTAAACCTTGCTTCAATCTATCTTGAAAAAAAATCTTTTTCTAAAGCACAAGACTTGTATGAAAACATACTGGAAGATCTTACCTATGAAGGACAACATAGAACTCACTATAATTTGGGAATAATAGCCCTTGCAAAAGGCCAAGCAAACAAGGCCTATGCCAAGTTTAAATTGGCCTTGGATATCAATCCTAGCTACTGTCCTGCACACTATAAAATGGGTGAAATGTCTTTTAAAAATGGCCATTATTTGAAGGCCTATGAGTCATACAGAGAGGCAGGTATGGGAATGTGTTATAGCAATCCAGAACCGCTTTTAGGCCAAATTGATTCATTGATAAAATTAGGAAGATACTCCGAAGCATTAGTTAAGCTAGCGGATATGCAAGAGCGTTTTGCCATGTCAAAATATGAAGTCATCGCTCGTAAAACTATCCGTAGAGTTAAGGCCTTACAGGCCAAAGAAGATCGTTCTGATCAAGTTTATTCCCAACAAATGGAAGCCCCAGTTAGGTCTTTGGACTTTTAATTTTTTATAATTAGTTTAAAATACTGAAATATGGAAAATACAACAATTGGCAAGCTTCTAAAAGAAGTCAGAAAAGAAAAAAATATTTCTCTAGACGATGTTGCGAACAAAACTAAAATCAACATCAATATACTCAAGGCCCTTGAGAATGAGGACGTAGATTCCCTACCCAACAAGACCTATGTAAAAGGCTTTGTAAAAAACTATGCAAAGACTGTAGGACTTGATTCTAATGTGGCCATTGAAGCATTTGAAAATCTCTACAGGGGAAGTCAACCTGAAGAGGAAGAAGCCACTCCAGAGGAAGCAGCCGCTCCAGCTCAAAATCGTGAATATGAAGCAGGTGAAATCCAAGACCGAATTCAAGGAATTGTAGGCCAAGTTGTTAATAAAAAACTTCTTGCCGGCGTTGCTGTGGCCCTTGTTCTATTTTTTATAGGCAAAGGTGTGTTCAACTTTTTCTCTAACATCAATAGCGAAAAGAGCTCTCTCAACGAAGCTCAGAAAGCAAAATTAGAGGAACTGGAAAAGGTCTCTGCAAGTGATATCAAGCCAAGTGAGGCCTCTTTATTTGAGTTAGAAAAAACTAAGAA
Source organism: Bacteriovoracaceae bacterium (assembly GCA_023954595.1). GTDB lineage: Bacteria > Bdellovibrionota > Bacteriovoracia > Bacteriovoracales > Bacteriovoracaceae > UBA845. The sequence goes on from JAGSHJ010000184.1 coordinate 5,689, forward strand.
GCTAGCGGCACAGGCAAATGCAGAAGAAGAGCCTAAAGTCGAAGAAGAGCCGGCACAGGAAACTGAAACGGCTGAAGTGGAAGTTGAAGGCGACGACGATCAAGAAAGTGAAGAAGATAAAAAAGAGCAGGCAAAGAAAGTGGAGCTTCCACAAGGAAAGCTTCCATATAAAAACTTCTACCCTGCTCCAAGAAACTTGTTCTCAGTATCAAGTGACGCTGACATCCTAGACAATGATGAGATTTTTCCAAAACGTTTCAAAGCGGCAATGAACAAGGACAAACATAACCTATTCATTAACTCTGTTGAAGGTGACACATGGCTTAGCTATCAAATTGATGGTGAGGACATTAAGAGATTTGTTCTAAAGAAAGGAAAGACTCTCTTTCTTCAAGCAGATGACGTTATCTTGTTATTCATGGGTAACTTAAACGTAGCTAAGATCTTTTATAATAATCAATTGGTTAATGCTGAAACAAAGACAGGTGTTAAAAGCTTAATTTTCCCTGAGAAAG
>JAGSHJ010000232.1 GCA_023954595.1 Bacteriovoracaceae bacterium
AAATCCAGGGTTTACACTCATAATTAAAAGTAGATCTATTTCACTGAAAATATATTCAGGAATTGATTCAATTGGGGTTGCTGGATTTAACGAGATTCCAACACTTGGATATTTCTTTTTTATTTCTCTTATTAAGCAATCTTGATGCTTTGTTGCTTCCCAATGAAAAGTCAGGTTGTGAATGCCGATGTCTGATAGAGATTCCACATAGTCTTCAGGGTTGGAGACCATTAAGTGTGCATCAAGTTTGTGGTTGGTTACTTTGTGAACATTTTTAAGCACAGTTTTTCCAAACGTTAAATTTGGAACGTAGTGGCCATCCATTAAATCAAGGTGAAACCAAAGATCTTTTGCCTCGCTGAAGCATTCTATTTCGTTTTGAAGATTTAAAAAATCTGCTGATAGTAAACTTGGCGAGATAATAGTCATAGTGAATCCGAGTTAATAGTTATTTTGTCTTTAAGGCCGTTTATTAAGTCGCTGTCTGTGCAACGTTTTTTTCCTTCAAGTTGGAGGTCTTGAATTCTAGCTGTTGAATCAAGGCAGCCAATTAATAGCTTGTTGCCTAAAACCTTTGTTTTACCTGGCTCTAGGCTATGCTCGTCAATTTTTGAGATTGAAAATACTTTCAGCCTTTTATTGTTTAAAAAACAAAAAGTACCTGGCCAGGGATCAAGGGCCCTAATTTGATTATGTAACTGGTCAAAAGTTTTATCCTTAAACTTCAAAAGCCCATCGTCTTTTTTTAATGTTGGCGCAAAACTTACACCAGATTCATCTTGGACAATATATTCAAGTTTATCTTCAATAAGTGCTTCGATAAATTGGTTGAGGCTAAGTGCTGCTTGAAACTTAAGTTTAGTGTAGAGCTGTCCACCTGTTTCGTTTGGTGCAATATCTACTGGACTTGACCAGACAACATCACCAGCATCCATTTTTTTAACCATTTTTTGTATACTCACGCCTGTGCTTTGATCACCATTCATGAGTGCATATTGGATAGGTGCTGCACCTCTGTACTTTGGAAGTAGTGAGGTATGGATATTAAAACAACCCTTGGTGGGGATGTCTAAAAGCTCTTGTTTTAAAAATTGTGCAAATGCCAATACGACAAAAAGATCAACGTTTGCGTTTTTAAATTGTTCTAGAGTCTGTGACTCTTTATTAATATTTTCAGTTTGAATTATAGGGAGTTTGTGTGCTTTGGCATACTCTACAACTTCTGGTGAGCGAAGTTTGTGACCTCTTCCACTTGGCCTGTCTGGCATAGAGACAACTCCTATGATTTCAATCATAGGATGTTTGTCCAGCATCTCAAGAGCAGGCACAGCAAAGTCGGGTGTGCCAAAGAAGACTGTTTTTAATTTTTTCATTTTAGCTTTTTAAACGTTTTTGTTTTAATAATTTTTTCTTAAAGAAACTCTTCTTCAGGCCGCTTAGACGATCAATGAATACAATTCCATCAAGATGATCATTCTCGTGTTGAATACAAATAGAGAGTAGCTCGTCTGCATTCATTTCAAGCTTTTCACCATCTGTGTTTTGATATTCCACAACAATATTTTCAAAGCGTTTAACATCTTCATAAATTCCAGGAAGACTTAGACATCCTTCTTGATAGGTGATCTCGCCTTCTTTATTTTTGATTACTGGGTTTATGAATACCTCCGGTTGAAAGTTTGAAAGGGTATATTCGTCACTTCCTTCTGCAGTCTCTTCTCTGTCATAATCAATATCTACGACAAAAATTCTTTTGCTGATTCCTATTTGAGGTGCAGCGAGTCCAATACCTGGAGCATGGTACATTGTGTAGAGCATATTTTTGCATAGCTCTTTAAGCTCCTGGTTAAACTCTTCAGGTGCTACTTCTTCTGCAACCTTCGTCAGAACCGGATCTGGGTAAGTGTGAATATCTAGTAATTTGCCTTCTAAAGCGTAGTTTTCAATGATTTTTTCCATGCTCTATTTATAGCGCAATAAATATGACTTGATAACTGTCAAAGGGCCTTGTTTTTATTGTAAACCCATAGAATAAATACAGAAAAAAGCACAGGTATGCCCATAGTTGCACTTAAAGCCCCAAGTTTACCAGCATTTCCAAGAGAAATGATTGATGAGTAAGTTAGCCAAAAGACCACACTAAAAATAAGGGTGACTACAATGCTTTTTCCAAAGCCACTGGCCCTTCGATTGGGGGTGAAAATAGTGGATAGGGGAAATAAGGCAAATATAATACAAATGAATGAAAGAGAGACCTTTTCATATAACATGATCTGGTACTCTGAAGAGTTAATTCCAGTTCGGCGCAGCCTGTTAATGAAACCGGCCAGGTCAAAGAAATTTAAGGTTGTAATGTCTGATTCGAATTGGTTGAAGTCGGTAGGCTCTTCTTCTATTGCAAGCTCTAGGCTCGTGACTTTTTCTGCTGTAGGAAACTCTTTTCCGTCAAGAACACTCAAAAGTTGTGCAGACTCAAATAGCCATTTTCCAGGCTCAATGAACTTAGCACTTTCACTTTTAACAACTTTTTCCAACTTGCCAGCATTGTTTTGGAAGTAAACTGTTACGTCTTTTAACTCATTTGCTGCCGAGTCATATGCTGTAAATGATGTAAAATAATCATCGGATTTGTACCAAAGAAGACCTGAACGCCCAATTTTACTACGGGCGAGGTATTTACTCTCATTTCGTCTACTTTTTTCAAATTCTTGTCTTTTGATTTTATTGGCCGTCGGTAGGGCAAATCCAAGGTTTATAAATTGAAGAAGTCCTACCGAGAAAGCACATGCACATATAAGAGCATAGATTCGGTTTGCACCATAGCCACCTGCTAAAACTGCAATCAACTCAGCATGGTTCTTAAGTTTATTAAATGAGAATAATGTCGCTAAAAGTGCAGATATCGGAAGCATTTTACCCATAAGGTTGGGCATCTTAAGAAAGTATTCTAGAATCACGCGACTTGCTGAGTAATTTCGCATGAAACCATTGATGATATCCCCGACGGTTACAAGAAGAAATAGAACGATAATAGAACCAATCAAAGACTTGAACCATTCTTTTGCAACAATTTTAGATAACAAATACATCTATCTTTTCCGTATTGATTTTAAAGCTAATGCACAAAGTAGAAGGGGTGTCCTACTTAAGTGTCTAAGTGTAAAAGCTAGCTTTTGTTCTTTATCTGCTATTTTAACCAATCTTGAAGATAGGCTGTAATATGTTGAAACGAAGTTAAGGCCAAGGGCGGTACTTAATAGAACTTGCTTAAATTGTCTCAACTCTTGAGTAACCCAGTGCTCTTGGCCAAATGCATGAGTTGCAATATAGCATTTTTTGGATTGAACCTGGATTTGGGAGAATGCTTTTTCAAGTGCGCCAATCTGAGGGGACACCTTTTTATTTTGCTTAATATACTTTCTTAGCATTTCGGAGTTCAGAACCTGATAGGGCTGGTTAATGGTAAACCTTATGAACTGTTTAAGTGACTTCTCATAGCTCTTTTGCAGCTTTGGGGTCATTTCATAGATACGAGATAGCTCCCAATAAACATGTGAAATTAAGAGCATCTCAGTAAGATCTCTTTTATCATCGAACATTGAAGGGGCCAATTGGTAGATATCGTCCAATTCATTTGTTTCAGCTAAAATACCAAGATATTCGGCATACTTTCTTGCTGCCCCAACATATTCCTTACCAAGAAACATCTCTCTGCCATTTTTTGCGATAGTGATTCGCTGAGTGTATTTGGCCTGAAGTGCAAGCTTTCGCTTTGCCTTCTCTTTGGCTTCTTCTTTGGTAAGTTTCTTTTCGATTTCGCTCATTAAAATACCAAAGAAAGAGCAAAGGAATGCTCTTTTATCTCTTCATTTTCTAAAAGTTGGGAGTCGGCCTTGAATACTTTTGATTCTTTTAATGCGTATTCAAGTGAAAGTCTTGGCCCAATCCAGGACAGGCCCCATGATGAACCTTCAAGACCTGTAATTTTATTCTTGAATTGGCCATATTTCAGAAACAAGTCACTAAAAAACTGTGCCTGTACAGCAGCTCTTAAAAGGTTTTCGGTCTCTGGTTCGGTTGCAAAGTTTGCACCAGCATCGGCCATAAATATAAAGTTTTGCGCCACGTTGTATTGTATCCCTATTGCGGCCAATGCATCAGTTTTATTAGCAAGGAAGGGGTCTACTAAGATAGCACCAATTGATAGCTTTTCATTGTAGAGATAGGTTAACCCAAACGTTGCTTGATGATAGACCTTGTGCTTTTGAGCATCTTCTTCGGTATAGCGGTATAAAACTCCAAATGAAGCATTTTTACCCATATTTGTTGAAGCAGAGCTTGTAAATCTTGTTCGGCTTTCGTCGGCTTCTTCTTGAGTTTGATAGCTAAAAGCACCTTTCAAAATGGAGGAAGTGTCTGTAATAACAAGAATTTTACTATCTCCATCTTCCCTTGGTTCAACTCTTTCAGCACTAGGCTTTTCGAGTGAAGATGTGCCTTGTTGGTAATAGATGTTGGAGCTTTGAAAGAAGTAGATTGACGCAGGGTTTAGGAAGGCTGCCTCATTGACTAGAATACTTCCAATCCCTGTACCACTTGTAGACATCAGCCGTGTGGTTTCAAGATCCCTGATCTTAGCATTACCAGGAGTTGTCAAAAGCCCCAGAAGAAATACAATATTAATACAATTTAGCGTTTTTAAAGTTTTAAAATATTTATTCATAATGAAGATCATTTTAAGTTCTAAATTAAATAATGGAAACAAGGAACCTCAATGAAAATTACAAAAGCTATTATTCCTGTTGCTGGTAAGGGAACACGATTTCTGCCTGCGACTAAACAACTTCCTAAAGAAATGTTGCCTATACTAAATATTCCTATGATTCATCATGTGGTTAAAGAGGCTGTAGACAGCGGTATAGAGGAAATCATATTCGTAACTTCAAGCGGAAAAGAATCTATTGAGAACTACTTTGACCGCAACTTTGAGTTGGAAATGTTCTTAGAAAAAGCCGGAAAGCATGAATATTTGGATTTAATTAAAAATATCGGCCAGATGGTAAATATCAGAACAGTTAGGCAAAAAGAGCAACTTGGACTAGGGCACGCTGTGCTAATGGGTAAGTCTGGAATTTCTGAAGGTGAGAGATTTGCTGTTCT
>JAGSHJ010000083.1 GCA_023954595.1 Bacteriovoracaceae bacterium
CAAGTAACTGATCCTACACATCTAGATTCTCTAAAAAGAGCAAATTACTTTCTCATGGAAATTGCCTCAATGAGAAGTTTTTGGATTGAGATCCAGGACCAGCTTTAATAGTTACTTATCTTGTCCGCAATCTAGGACCAAAAACTACTTGAAACCCTAAAAAGCGGTAAAAAATAGTTACTTTTAAGATTTCACTCATTTTGAGCATTACCTCTTAATTTCCAGTCTAAACCTTTCTTAGGTGGGGGGCGTAAACATAATGGAGGAAGTCTAAATTAATTCGAATTTATGCCGTTAAGTATCTTAGCAGTTATTTATTTTAATAATAACTTTAAGGATGCCTAATGAAAAACTTTAAACTTTTTGTAGCTTTTATTTCTTTATCTTCACTTTCTTTTTCAGCAAGCTTGGGATTTTCTGATCCTGATAAGCTCCATAAGGGTCTGCTGCCTGAAATCGCCAGGAAGTTCAATGGTTATAGTGACGGTGTTTTAAACCCGGAGACTGACACGGAGAACAACTGTCATATAGAAATATTTTCCAATTTTGACGATCATATTGTTGTTAAAGTGTTTAATCACAAGGACCGTACAGAACAACGGCTCAAGGTTGAAAGAGGAGAGGCCACCCTCCAGGCAAGTAAAAAAAGAATTAAGATTGAAAACGACAGTCATGTAGCGGTTATAAGCCTCGATGGAGATCAAATTGAAAAGGTCTCGGTAGCAAGAAGTACATTTGGATTTGAGTTTGGCGAGCATGTTTGCTATTCAGAACTTGTCGGTGATGGTGCAATAAAAACCAAAGGGCTTGTGGACTCTTCTCGTTCTACAGGCAAAGAAGCCGAAGGGAGATCAGTCGGTTCTCAAACCAGCAGGAAGGGGTCTGAAACTCAAAGCAATTAGCACAAAAAACTCTCATTCTTGAGAAGTCTTATTGATAAAAGCCTCAACTTCGGAGGCTTTTCACTATCCCTAAATCAACTAAATTCCTAGTACTGTGACTATCACTAAAATTCTTCCTCCCTACAAGAGCCTCTGAAGTAGTTAAGCTTAAGATTAAAAAATCCTATTATTGAAGTGGTTGAGGTCTTCGTAAATGGTGAAGTGGGTAATGGTTTATGGGAAAAGCTTAGAGTACTTGAGGCCCAAGTAACTGAGCCTACACATCTAGATTCTCTTAAAAGAGCAAATTACTTTCTTATGGAAATTGCTTCAATGAGAAGTTTTTGGATTGAGATCCAAGACCAGCTTTAATTTATTTGGATATTTCTCTACCCATTACAAATCCTGCTATCATGATTTGAGCTAGTTGGCCGATTTCTTCGTCGTCATCGATGCCATAAAAGTCTTCAATATGCTCACAGATTAGCTCAACAGCATCATCATCCAGGTGCTTCTCAACGAGCTTCATCATGTCTTCTGGGCCGTTTTTTTCTAATTTGATCAAATAATCGTCTAATTTTGTCTTGTCTACTTGCATTATAAAAATTTCCTTTTTTTCTAAATACATTAAGAAAGTAAGCCCGTCTAGCATCAATAATTTCTATTTTCTCTTAAGAAACCTTTAAGATAATGACAACCTGTGGTAGAAGTCAACCAACTAATAAGGAACGAAAATGTTATTTAAAGAACTAAACTTGAAAGAGTCCTCTCTGAAGGCAATCGAAGCCCTGGGCTTTGAAACTCCATCCGAGATCCAGGAAAAATCAATCCCTTTATTATTAGAGGGGGACATCGATTATATAGGCCAGGCACAAACTGGAACTGGTAAAACTGCAGCTTTTGCACTTCCACTGCTAGAAAAAATAGATTTCTCATCTAAAAATATACAATCATTGATTTTGGCACCTACTAGAGAGCTAGCGAACCAAATTTGTGAAGAGATTAAAAAACTATCAAAATTTGAGCCAGTAAGAACTCTTGCTGTTTACGGCGGACAGCCAGTAAGCGGGCAACTAAGAGAGCTAAGAAATAATAAGCCTCAGGTTATTGTTGGAACTCCAGGACGTGTTCTGGATTTTATCAATAGGGGAGCTCTTAAGCTTGAAACATGTAAGTATATTGTCCTAGATGAAGCTGATGAAATGCTTGATATGGGATTCTTTGATGATGTGAACACAATTCTTTCCGCAGCTGGAGAGAACGAAAATAAGAAAATCTGGATGTTCTCAGCAACAATGCCTAGACAGATTCTTGCTCTAGTTAAGCAACACTTTGCTGATCCACAGATTGTTAAAGTAACAAAGAAGAACCTGACTGCGGATTCAGTTAAACAACAATACTGTATGGTAAGACGTCGTGATCAAGTTGAGGCACTTTGTCGCTACTTGGACTATCACCAAAATACTTACGCGATTGTTTTCACTAAAACAAAAGTTGGCGCTAAAGAAATTACTGACGAGCTAAACATGAGGGGATTCCCTTCTGATGCACTTCATGGAGATATGTCTCAAGAACAAAGAGACCTAACTATGAAGAAGTTCAAGCAGAAAAAGATCAGCTTGCTAATCTGTACTGATGTTGCAGCTAGAGGGATTGACGTAACAGACCTTACTCACGTTATTAACTTCTCTCTTCCACAAGATAATGAATCATATGTTCATAGAATTGGAAGAACTGGTAGAGGTGGTAACCAAGGTGTTGCTCTTTCAATCATCGATCCAGCAGAATCAAGAAGAATTAGAGATATCGAAAGAATCACCAAAGCTAAAATTGAAAAAATTGAACTTCCAAAGATCACTGAGATTAAAGAAGTTCTTAGAGAAAAGTCTTACAAAGAATTTACTGATTCAATCGAAGCATTCGAAGCGATGGAGTCTGAAGATTTTGAAAACTTCAAAGAGAAGTTTGCTGATGTAGATAAAGAAGAGATCCTTAAAGGTGCTTTCTCATTCATCTTTAACCAGTCACTTAAACGTTACAAGAATGCTCAAGACTTGGATGTTAAAGCTCGTGAGAGCCGTGATAGAGATGCTGGTTCTAGCAGACGTGGTGAAAGAGGTAATGCTGGAGTACAAAGAGGATACGAAAAATTCTTCTTGGCCATCGGTAGAAAAGACGGAATGGATCCTGGAAATCTAATCAAAATGGTCTCTAGAGGCATTAGTGTTAGAGGTTCAGAAGTTGGACGTATCGATATCAAAGATGCTTTCACATTCTTTGAAATGCCTGAGAGATATACAGATAAAGTTTTGGGTATGAACTCTGATTCATGGAACCAAAGAAAGATTTCAGTAGAGGTTGCTCAAGCTGGTGCCGGTGGCGGCGGCGGTGGAGGCGGTGGACGTGGAAGAAGAAGCGGAAGCCCAAGTGGAAACAGAAATCCTTCAAGAAGACGTTTTCAAAGATAATTTCAAAAACCAAGTTCTAAGATAAACTTATTTGATTTAAGCTTTCGGAAAAATTTGCTCTTTTTTCGAAAGCTTGAGTTGAATAAGCGCACACTATACAATAATATTAAATTTACTGTAAAAACAGGAAGTTAACTCGAAACAGGAAGTTGGGTCTTGGAATTCATTTTTGAGGATACAGAAGAGAATAGTATTAGAACGCCGTTTAGTGCCAAAAGCACTAGCGACGACACTCCTATGTGGAGTTCTCCAGCTCAATCGGTTCAAGCACAAGCACCAGCTGTAAGAAGAAAAAGTGTTCCTACAAACACTGCCGAAGTAGAGATCGCAAAACCTGCAAAGAGAAGAAAAAGAAAAAGCGCTGACGTTAACTATCTAAAAAACGTTAAAACACCAAAGAAAAAGCAAAGACAGAAAGAGAAGTTCAACTGGACTTGGAACAAGGCCGGCTGGCTTGTTTGTTTTTGTGTTTTTTTACGTCTGATCTTTATGGATAGAGGCGTGTCCCACTACTACCAAATGCAAGATACACTTGAGTCTAAGAAGGTTGAGCTTGAACTAATTAAAGAAGAGAACGCTGAATTAGTTAAAGAGATCCACGAGATAAAGGTTAACCCTTCATATCAAAAGAAAGTTGCTCGTGAGCACTTGGGTGTGATCGCTCAAGACGAGTATCTTATTCTTTTTGCAAAAGATCGCTCGAGCCTATCCATTTAAGAGACATTCCTGGTTGAATTTCATTTGCAAGGCGTGAGGAAGATTTGATTTCCAATACATGCCATGAGTGCACAGTCTTACTTTTTGGCACAAGATTTCGTGGTTCCCGTTTGGGAAAACTTGGCAAGTTTCGGTGAATATCTAAAACATAAAAGTCTTTAGTTAGAAAAATAATATCTAGATTAAACAGAGTCTCAGGCATCCAAAATTGGCGGGGCTTATACTCATCGCCAGGAAATAGCATTGATTCATCATCTTTAAATAGCTTCGCTGGAACTTTACTCAGACCCTTGGCCTGCTCAAGAGGGGATTTTGCTATAAATACTTTAAGACTCTTTCCGGATGGAAGTTGAATTTTCCCTCTACCGAGGGACTCAAGACGGGATCTTGCGTCATCATTACAGGCGCAAACCATTAACAATATAAGGATTATACCTAAATTTTTAATGAGCTTTGGGCCATCTTGCGTTATAAAGAGATGCATACCATATCCTTTGAAATCAACTTACTTATAGGGAGTTTTACAATGAAAAACCACAATCTCCAAGACTCAAAACTTGCAGGACACATGAGAACACATACTTGCGGAGAGTTAAGGTCTGACCACGAGGGAGAAACCGTAACCCTATGCGGATGGTTGAATAAAGATAGAAACCTTGGCGGACTACATTTTATCGATGTTAGAGATAAGTATGGAGTTACTCAGTTATCTTTTGACGAGTATAAAGGCGAGATGGCCCTTGTTGAGAAGTTCTCCCTAGAGTCTGTCATTATGGCGACTGGAAAGGTTAGAAAGAGGCCTGAGAGCGCTTTAAATAAGAATATGGATACTGGTGAAGTAGAAGTGGTTGTTGAGCAGATCACAGAGCTTGCGCATGCTAGTGAGCCTCCATTTCTTCCTCATGGTGCTGTAAAGGCGCATGAAGATTTAAAACTTAAGTACCGTTACCTGGATTTAAGATCAAATAGACTTCAAAATATCTTATCGGTTAGATCTCAGGCAATGCAAAATACTAGAATGGCATTGTATGAAGAGGGATTCACAGAGATTGAAACACCAATTTTATACAAAACAACACCTGAGGGTGCTAGAGACTATGTTGTTCCATCAAGAGTGCATCCTGGAAAGGTTTATGCCCTTCCTCAGTCTCCACAAACGCTAAAGCAGCTATTGATGATCGGCTCAACTGATAAGTACTTTCAAATCTGTAAGTGCTTTAGAGATGAAGACCTAAGAGCGGACAGACAACCGGAATTTAGCCAAATAGACATTGAAGTTAGCTTTGCTACACAAGAGTATATAAAGAACTTGGCCACTAAACTTGTTCAGCGTCTTTTCAAGCTTGACGCAAACTTTGATATTCCTGTCATGAGCTATCAGACGGCAATTGAGAAGTATGGATCAGACAAGCCTGATGTTAGATTTGGACTTGAGCATATCAATGCTACTTCTCTTTTTGGTAACTCAGGGTTTAAAGTTTTTGAAACAGTTATTGAAAACGAAGGTTTGATTAAGGCCATATTTGTTAAAAAAGAAACCAAAGAGTTCTCTAGAAAAGAGGTTGATGCTTTGGTTGATGTTGTTAAACCTCATGGAGGCAAAGGCGTTGCTTGGTTTAAAGTAAATGCTGGTGAAGTCTCTGGTGGTATCTCTAAATTTGTAACTGAACAGGCCCTAAAGGGACTTCGAGAACTTAATCCTGAAGAAGGTGATGGTACTTATTTCTTCTGTGCAGACCCTAAGCACTCTGTCGTTCATGCTTGTGCAGATGCTCTTAGAAGACACTTTGGAAAAACTCTAGATCTAATCGATCAAGACGATTATAAATTTTTGTGGGTTAATGATTTTCCTCTTCTTGAGCATGATGAAGAAGAAGGTAGGTTCTATGCCTGTCACCATCCATTTACAATGCCTAAGAAAAGCCAGCTTGAAGACTTTAAAGGCGGCAAGTTTGAGGACCTGTTAAATATGCCTGCCGAGGCCTATGACATTGTCTGTAACGGCTATGAAATTGGCGGTGGATCTTTAAGAATTTATGACAATGAAGTTCAAAGTCAAATGTTTAAAGTCTTGGGTATGAGTGAAGAAGAAGTAAGCTCTAAGTTTGGATTCTTTGTTGAAGCACTTAAGTATGGAACACCACCGCATGCTGGTATTGCTTTCGGTCTTGATAGAGTTGTTATGCTACTTGCAAAGACTGATAACATTAGAGATGCAATCGCATTTCCTAAAACGAATCAAGCTACAGATCTGATGAGTAATGCTCCGAGTACGCCGGAGAAAGCTCAGTTGGATGAGCTTCATATTGATATTCAAAAAAAATAGAAACTTATAAAGAAGCGGTCTGTCTTAGGCCGCTTTTTCTAAAGAGTTGATATTAATTCTAACTTGCTCTTGATCAACTCTCTTGCACGCCTGAAAGCCCTTTAACCATTCATCACTTACTACTCTTGTTGCCGAGAAGAAGTCAGGAATACCTTTTTTCTCTTCATGTAGAAGAGATAAAAAGAAAAAGGTACCAAAAGACATGTAGCACGCCATATAGGCAAGTGTTCTCTTTAGTGCTTGCATGAAGCTTGGTTGCCAAACCTCTTGCTCGCTATCAAATGGGTACTTTTCATCAATCACATTTAATTTCATTAAATGGCTTCCAAGGCTTCTACCGCCAAGCGAGAAGTTGCAGTAGAGAAAGTATGAAAAGAAAACCACTGTAAAGATTGCGACTTCCCAGCCATTGCCCATTTTGATCATTGTGCTTTTTTGAGCAGATGTTAGGGGGAGTAGAAAGTTAGCGACAAACATCGCATATGAAAAATAAAGCATATTTTTAAGAGTTAAAATACAAACGAAGTCACAGAGAAAAGCGAACATTCTTCTTAAGATGATCTTCTCTTTAGATAGGGGAAATGCGTCCAGTTCCTCAACATCAGAAGTTGAAGGAATCTTTTGGGCATTAATAAAATCGACTAATTTAACTACGTTATTTTTTTTCATCATCTACCTATCGGTAGAGATTTAGATAATGTTGAGTAAGTTGGGTGGCGGAAAAATCTTCCTAACAGGCTCCTATGGCCGGTTTAGCTTCAGGTTGGACTTGATGTTAGTAGTCGTTTCTTTGATGTATTTAAGTTGTTTTTGGGAAAGCCCCTCATCATTTCTCTCAACAAGTGAGAAAATATCGTCAAATAGGCCTAGGATGGTCTGTTTCTCCTGACGATTGGGTATGGTGTATCCTCGATCCTGGTCAAATCCATAGGCCCAACGCCATGGAAGACCTGAGTCCGGCTTTCCACCAACTCTTACAGCAAAGTACATCATTGCGGCATGGGCCGGATGGGTGACCTCTGCCACACACGACTCTAATTCTCTATCCGCTTCTTTTCTTTGGGAATTAGAGCCACCTATCCAGTAGCTTACATCGTGGGTGAAACAACAGTGGTACCAAAGCTTTTTACTCGATGTTTTTACGCCATCTAGGTAGGCGGAACAGCCATCAGTTGAGAACGGATTTATTTCAGCTGCACCAAGGCAGACAGAATAGACAAAGCTCAAAACAATTATGGCCTTCATCGTGGCTAGCTTTGGTAACTTTTTTGAAGCTCGTAGAGCTTATTCATTGCTTGAATGGGAGTCATGTTCGCAAGGTCCAGATTCTCTAATTCATCTAGAATTGACGAACTCATGTCTTCAAAAACAATTTGAGGCATCGGAGTGAACATATCTAGCTGGTTCTTAGCTTTCTCATCACCCAAGATTGTGTTCTGTCCGCTTGAGTTTTCCAACTGGCTTAGAATTTCACCTGAGCGGTTTAAAATCTCTTTTGGAAGACCTGCTAGCTTTGCAACGTGAATACCAAAACTTTGTCCTGCTCCCTCTTCGATAAGCTTATAGAGAAATTGAACGTTGCCGTTCTCATTCACTGTCTTAACGGTAAGGTTTTTTGCCCCAGGTAAATCGTCAGCAAGCTCAATTAGCTCATGGTAGTGTGTTGAGAAAAGAGTTAATGCCTTAGTTTTTGATACAAAGTATTCAACTAGAGACCATGCGATACTCAATCCGTCGTAAGTAGAGGTTCCACGTCCAATTTCATCAAGAACGATTAATGAGTCCTCTGTTGCGTGACGTAGGATTTCTGCTGTCTCACTCATCTCAACCATAAAGGTTGATTGGCCCTTGATAATGTCATCACTGGCACCAAGACGAGAGAACAAGTAATCTCTCATACCGAGATGTGCGCTTTGTGCTGGAACAAATGAGCCAACTTGAGCAAGAAATTGAATAATGGCCATCTCTCGCATAACAGTTGTCTTACCGGCCATGTTAGGACCAGTAATTAGGCCAAAGAAATTGTCTTCATCAAGAGTTAAGTCATGAGGGACGAACTGGTCTTTTATTGCGGCCTTAATTAATGGGTGCCATGCTTTTTTTATTTTTAGAACTTTTTGATCTTTACTAATTTGTGGCTTAACAAACTCATGTTGGAATGCCGCCCATGCAAAACTTTGGAATACGTCCATAAGTGCAAGGGAGTTAGCAAGCTTAAGGATTAGACCTGATGTTTCTGCAATTGTTGAAACGAGTGTGTTAAAGATTTCGCGCTCTAGCTTATGTAGCTTTTCTTTTGAACTCACTACATCTTTTTCAAATTCTGCAAGTTCTGGGCTTTGATATCTTTCACTGTTTACCAAGGTTTGTCTTCTAACAAACTCTTTTGGAACTTTATTAACGTGAGACTTTGAGATTTCGATGAAGTATCCGGCAACATTGTTGTGCTTAACTTTTAAGTTCGGAATTCCTGTCTCTGTGCGATAGCGTGCTTCAAGTTGCATAAGTGCACCTGTAGCATTCTTAGCAAAGCCTGCAAGCTTGTCTCTTTCTTGGCTGCATCCCTCTTTAATTAGGTTGCCTTTGTCCAGGTTTGCACCGATTTCATCATTAATTGTATTTTGAATATTTGCTTGTAGAGCAACGAGTTGTTCTAGTTCTGTTTTATCAAACTCTGGAAGAACGCTTTTAAAGTTACCTTTAAATAGTTCAAGCAGGTCTGTGTGACTTTGATTGGACCTTGCAAGGTTAATCAGATCGCCACCGTTGACTTTACCAGTAGACACCTTGGCCATTATTCTTTCAAGATCTCTAGTCTCTCCTAGGTGAATACGAATTTCTTTTAAAAGCGAATTGTTTTCAATTAGAAACTCAACAAGCTTTTGACGAGCTTGAATAAGTTTTAAATCTCTCAGAGGAGACAGGAAAACACGTTTTAGTTTTCTAGCTCCCATAGCACTTTGAGTGGAGTCCATGAATCCTAGAATAGATTCTTTATAGTTCTCTTTTCTCTTAGGTAGTATCTCAAGACCTGCAAGAGTAGGGTAGGTAACCTTCATGTCTGCTTCAAAAGAGATTAGTTGAAACGGTCTAAAGTGATTAATGCTATCAAGGGATTGAGTAGAGCAAATATAGTAGCTCAAAGCACCAATAGGAGCGACGATCTCCTTATGAAGATTTAGAACTTCATCTCTTTGGTATGTTGCAATTAGCTTTTCAATGTAGATTGATGTGTATTTCTCTTCAAAGTACTCTTCAGACAAATGAGTCTTTAGAAGGTTTTCATCTTTCAAAAACTCCTGCATAACAGGGCTGTTATCCCATTGACCCAAGAATGAAATGAATTCTTTAGGGCGGTATATAGCAAGCTTTTCAACCAAGCTTTCTTCATCTGGAAATACAAGGCCTACAAAATCACCAGTAGTATAATCTATTAAAATTAAATAATG
>JAGSHJ010000371.1 GCA_023954595.1 Bacteriovoracaceae bacterium
AAACCTCTATGTTTTTAGTGCTTTTCTGAACTACATTGCTGCCTACATGTATATTTCTTTAATCACAAAGCGGTTTAACTACTACGCCAAGGTTTTGAATATCGCTAAACTAGGAATTCTAGTTATTGGCCTGTCTATTTTTACAATTTTTGTAATGAGCCTCAATGGATATCAATCCATGTTTTTCTACTTTACTGATATAATGCCAAACAACTATTTTTTAAACCAATCTTTTGCTGGAGCTAGGCTCACACCACTTCCACAGATAATAAGCATCATTGGAACGACGCTTGTTTTATTTGTGAATATTCTTCTTTTATCCAGATTTTTAAAAGATAAATTAAAGGGCTATCAAAGGCTTGTTATCTTGGGTGTTGCAACGAGTATATTTGCAAAGTTGAATGACTTTTTAATTTCTTCTGGCCATGGCTATTACTTAGTCCCGGCCAGTTTTCTAGCTTATTTTTTTGAGATTTTGTATTTTCAGTTTGCAACTATTGGCAACGATGATTAATCAAACTTCCCAAACATCTCCAGTATAAAGAAGATCTTCGATCTTACCTTTTTCTTTTTTCGCCAAGACATCGTCAATTTGTGCGTGCACATCTTGATCATATACTGCTTCACCACTTTTTTGATTCAAGATCCCCATTGGAACAACATCATGAAGTTCACTTAGCATATGTACTAAAGACCCTTTAGAAGGATCATGCACTACAAGTTCTGACTCATCTTTAAATTCACAACTCTTTAATGCGAAGTCTTCAAGCTTGAGACCCTTACTCTTATCTTTGCCAAAAACCATAGGTTTTCCAGCTTCAACACGAACGGTATAGTCATCTCTTGTACTTCTATTAGTAAATTTATCATGAACTTTGTCATTAAAGATTACACAGTTTTGATAAACCTCAATCACACTGCATCCCTCATGGGCATCAGCAGCTTTAAAGACTTCAATCATGTGCTTAGGATCAGTATCCATTGTTCTTGCAAAGAATGTGGAACCAGCTCCCATTGCGAATTTCAATGGAGAGAAAGGACGATCCACAGATCCATATGGTGTGGACTTAGTATTAAGTCCTTTCTGAGAAGTCGGTGAGTATTGACCTTTAGTCAGGCCATAGATTTCATTGTTAAACAGGATGATATTAATATTCACGTTTCTTCTAATAATGTGCGCAAGGTGGTTACCACCAATACTTAGGCCATCACCATCGCCTGTAATCATCCAAACACTTAGATCAGGGTTTTGAAGTTTAAGCCCTGTAGCAAAGGCCGGTGCACGTCCGTGAATAGAATGCATTCCATAAGTGGACATATAATATGGAAATCTAGAAGAACAACCGATGCCTGAAATGACAGCAACCTGTGATGGCTCTTTTCCAATTTGTGCCATGGCCATTTGTGCTGCAGAAAGGATGGCATAATCACCACACCCAGGACACCACTTCACCTCTTGGTCACTTGCGAAATCTTTTTTAGTTAGTTTCTTTATATCAGTCATAATTACTCTTACAGTTGCTCTAGTTCTTTTTCGATCATTTGAGTAAGCTCGCGAATCATAAAAGGCTTACCTTGGATCTTATTATAGCCGCTTGCATTGCAGTTATATTTAGAATTCAAAATACCTTTTAGTTGACCGCCATTTAGCTCTGCGACTACAGTCTTCTTAAAGCCTTTAATAATACTCTCAACGTTCTTAGGCATTGGATTTAAATAGCGCATATGCATTAAACTTACGTTAGCACCACGCTCTCTCATTTGGCTTACGGCCTGGTAAGTTGCTCCATAAGTTCCGCCCCAAGAAACAATTAGAAGATCACCTTCCTTATCGCCTAATACATCTTGCTCAGGGATAAAGTCTGCAATGCGATCAACTTTCTCTTGTCTTGTTTGAACCATCAATTCATGGTTGGCAGGATCGTAGGATACGTTTCCAGTTTTATCTTCTTTCTCAAGTCCACCCACTCTGTGCATTAGATCTGGCATGCCAGGCACGGCCCACATTCTCGCTAGAGTTTTTGGGTCTCTATCATAAGGTAGGAACTCTTTATCTTTATAATCTTCAGGGTTTGCAAGCTTCGTCTTGATTGCTGGAAACTCTGCTCTAACATCAGGAATCTTCCAAGGCTCCGAACCATTTGCAATAAATCCATCAGTAAGCAGCATTGCCGGTGTCATGTGTTCAAGGCTCAAACGAGAGGCCTCATACGCCATATTAAAACAATCACTTGGACTTTTTGCGGCGACTAGAATCATTGGGCTCTCACCATTTCGTCCATACATCGCCATGTTAAGGTCTGACTGCTCAGTCTTTGTTGGTAGTCCCGTAGAAGGTCCACCCCTTTGAATGTCTACAACAACAAGAGGAAGTTCAAGAACTACTGCCAAGTTTATAGCTTCAGATTTTAAAGCAATACCTGGACCTGATGAAGTAGTGATCCCAAGAGCACCACCAAAGCTTGCTCCAATAGAAGAACAAACAGCAGCGATTTCATCCTCGGCCTGAAATGTTATTACGCCGTGATTTTTGTGTTTTGATAATTCATGTAGAACATCAGAAGCAGGGGTAATTGGATAAGATCCAAGAAAAAGATTAATACCTGCATTCTCTGCGGCCCAAATAAAACCCCATGCAGTGGCAGTGTTACCGTTGATTTGACGATAACTTCCCTTCTCAATAGAGGCGGGCTTTACCTTGTATCTGTGTCCAATTAATTCAACTGTGTCAGCAAAATTGTATCCGGCCTTAAGTGCCGTAATATTGGCCTCAATAACTGCATCTTTACCTTTGAACTTATGTTCAATCCAACGAATCGTTGGCTCAAGGTCTCTATGATACATAAAGTATGTCATGCCTAAGGCATAGAAGTTTTTACTACGAGTTTTAGACTTGGTATCAAGATCTATCTCGGATAAGGCCTCTTTCGTTTGTGAAGTAATAGGAACTTTAATTAATTGATAACTCTCCAACTCTTTCCACTCAAGAGGGTTATCTTCAAGACCAGCTTTTTTAAAATTAAGAGCTGTGAAGGCATCTTCATTTACGATGATTACTCCACCCCTTTTTAGGTCTTCCAAGTTTGCTTTTAATGCTGCCGGGTTCATAGCAATTAGAATATCAGGCTGATCCCCAGGAGTATTAATCTCATTAGAGCCAAAGTTAATTTGGAAGCCTGAAATACCAGCAACAGTTCCCTGAGGTGCACGAATTTCTGCTGGAAAGTCTGGGAAAGTACTAATGTCATTGCCCATTAAGGCACTTGTGGCGGAAAACTGACCGCCAGTAACTTGCATACCGTCTCCAGAGTCACCAGAGAATCGGATTACTATATTTTCAACTTCTTGAGGTTGTTGTTCTTGCATAATTTTTCCTGTCTTTAATCACCTGAACTATACAAAAAATAGGGCACTTTGTAACCTATTTCTTAATGCTTAGCCGGCGGTTTCAGACAAGTAATCAGCGAATATACTCTGCAT
>JAGSHJ010000273.1 GCA_023954595.1 Bacteriovoracaceae bacterium
GTCTGAGGGAGGTTTTAATAATCAGATTAGAATACACCTGAGGGCCTTGAATCAAGCCTCTGCCACTGTTTAGGTGGTTCTGTCCTGTTAAATATTGCGAATTATTCATTGCCGAGCGGCATTTCAAAGGTTATATTTTTTCAAACTTAAAATAGCGTTTTTTAGACAAATTGGTTTTGGCCTCTATGACTGACTAACGCTTGAAATTTAAAAACTTAAACTTTCACAATAAAGGTACTCATGATTTTCTCTTTTAAAAAACTTAAAGGCATCGATCATAAAACAGAAATATTGTCAGGACTGACAGTAGCATTGGCCCTTGTTCCTGAGGCCGTGGCGTTTGCTTTAGTAGCGGGTGTTTCCCCTATTCTTGGTTTATATGCCGCATTTATGGTTTGCTTTATCACTTCAGCTTTTGGCGGTAGACCTGGAATGATCTCCGGAGCTACTGGTGCCTTGGCCGTCGTTATGGTCTCTTTGGTTAACTCGCACGGAGTTGAGTACTTATTTGCAACAGTAGTCCTTATGGGATTTATTCAGGTAGCAATTGGACTTTTAAAACTTGGTAAATTCATTCGCCTAGTTCCAGCACCTGTTATTTATGGATTTGTGAACGGGCTTGCAATCATTATTGGTATGGCACAAATTCAACACTTTAAATCAGCGGACGGAAGCTGGTTGGAGTCTGGCTCTCTAATGTTAATGCTAGGTCTATGTGCCGCAACGATGGCGATTATTTATCTACTACCTAAAATTTCAAAAGTAATACCAGCACCTCTTGCTGCTATTCTTACAGTTTCAGCAATTGCGATTGGTCTTGATTTGGATACAAAAACAGTTGGTGATCTTGCTTCTATTAAAGCCGGACTTCCAAGTTTCCATTTTCCAGAAGTTCCATTCACTCTAGAAACGTTGAAAATAATTCTACCTTACTCTTTGATTTTGGCAGGTATCGGACTAATTGAGTCCCTTCTAACACTTACTTTAATTGACGAGATGACTGAGACAAGAGGTCAGGGCAATAGAGAGTGTAAGGCACAAGGCTTTGCAAACATTGTTACAGGCTTCTTTGGTGGTATGGGTGGATGTGCCATGATTGGTCAAAGTATCATTAACGTAAGTTCTGGTGGAAGAAGCAGACTTTCAGGTATTGTTGCTGCGATTTCACTTTTAATTTTCATCTTGTTCGCTTCTGGCCTAATTGAGCAGATCCCAATGGCAGCATTGGTTGGACTAATGTTCATGGTATCAATTGGTACTTTTGAGTGGGCAACTTTTAAGATCCTTCACAAAGTTCCTAAGTCGGATGCAATTATCATTATCGCTGTAACGGTTCTTACTTTGGTATTCGATTTGGCAATCGCAGTTCTTGCAGGTGTAATCCTCGCGGCACTAGTATTTGCTTGGGACAACTCAGTGAGAATTAGAGCAAGAAAAAGCGTAGATGAAAATGGAGCAAAGCTTTATGAGATCTATGGCCCACTATTCTTTGGCTCAATAGCAACATTTCACGAGAAGTTTGACCCTCAAAATGATCCTGAAGACGTAATTGTAGACTTTAAGGAGTCTAGAGTTGTAGATCAAAGTGGTATTGAGGCATTAAATCAGCTCACGCAAAGATACTCTAGAGTTGGTAAAAGAGTTTGCCTTCGTCACCTAAGCCAAGACTGTTTAACTCTTCTTGGTAAGGCCGGCTCAATGGTAGAATGCAATATCGAAGAAGATCCAAACTATACTGTAGCAACTGACGCTTTAGCATAAAAAATTAAGAAGACGGAGCGAAAGCTCCGTCTCTAAATAAACATCTCTATTTCTCAGAAATCCCATACTTCTTTTTTAAATCACTAATATAGCTAGCATTTTTTGTTGACCATTTTTTAAATTCATCAATCACGGCCGAATCGCTATTAGTAGATAAATAAAACTCATCCATACTCGCTTTAACATTTGAATTGAACATGAATTTATCAGCATCACCAATCTTAGCGGCATGAAACTTCAGGGCATCCATACTTCCATAAACACCATCAACCTCGCCAGATTCAACAAGCTTTAATAGCTGGATCATTCTAGTTTTTTGAACAAGTTTGATTTTTCCGGCCTTCACATCATCAAGGATTGGCCAGGGTGTAAACCCATCCACAACACCTACCTTAGCGGGCACAACATCTTTTTTAGAACTTAGTGAGATAACTCCAACTTTTGTTTTAACCACAACATCAGAATAAGTGATGCCCTTTCCTTTTCGTTCATCAGCTCGCCAGAGTGCATTGTCGGGAAACTTAAAATCAAAAGTCTTATTTATGTATTTTCCAAATAACTTTTTCACTTGAACAGGAATGTAGGTAACTTCATGATTGTGATCACTTGCAAACTTGTCCATCAACTCTCTAGCGAAGCCATTATAGCCTCCTCGGCCCTTGCCGCTATAGAAGGGTAAATATTCAAGACTCTCCACACCCACTGTTAAATTCTTAGCTTCAACAGCTGATATACCAAACGTACAGCTCACAAGGAGCATAAGATTTATAAAATTTTTCATATGTCCTCCTAAAATATCCACTGTGCAAAGTATTTAAGATTGTATTCTTTATCACCGTCTTCAATACCAAACTTGGGATTCCAAATTTGATACTCAAAGCCTGTATAGAAAACGCCTGCATTGCCATACAAATCTCCCACATCTAGCTTCAACTGCTGTCCACTATGGTGATGAGCATCTGTAAAAGTACCTGCGTCCTCATCTCCTTCAGTGCCGTGAACTATATCGATATATGCTGAATAATCCATTTTTAGGCTTCCAACAGTAAAGGGAAGTTTATAGGCCAAGGTAGTTTGAGTTGTAGTTCCCTCTTTATCTAGATTATCTCTGACGTAGAAGTTCACTTGAAAGAATGCAAACTTGGGAATTTTTAGATCAAAGCCAATACCATGAAGATTAGTTCGTCCCTGGCCAAAGCCGTTATTACCCCACTCAAAAGTGTTTGCAAGTAAGACATCCTGAATAAGGCCATCACCTTTTATAAGACCTGTAGTCTTTCCGATGCTAAGCCTTGGGTGCCATTCGGCGTACATTTCTGTTGAACTTTCACTATTGGCCTTAGAGAACGGATTTAGAACGTCCAAAAAGAAGTAGGTATCACCATACTTATAGCCTGCAGCATTTTCATAGGTAAGTTCAGTTCTAGACTTATCTGGACCAACTTCGAAGTTGTCACCCTTCAAAACCATTATTGAGCTCGTGTTCCACTGTGCACTGTGTGCTTGGGCCGAAAACAGCAAGGCCGCAAAGATTAAACTTTTTTTCATCAGATTCTCCAAAAGAAAGGATTTATGGTCCTGCCATTATTGTCAAGGCCATCTATTGTATTTAAGTGAATGAACATTCGGCACAGCGTTAAATAAAATGAGATAATTTAAAAGCCCCTGAGGCCGTATAAATCAGGCCTTTATTCCTTTACCAATTCAATAGAAGCATAAGCGTTTTAAAAAAGGTCTATGCCCGAAATAGTTAAATGCTTTAACCCTTTCACTCAAATGAAAAAAAAAATTAATCATCCCTATTTAAACTTTTGTGATTAGCCCAAGTTAGTTGGTCTTTTTTATCTGTTTGTAGTCTTTACTAGAAGTCACCTGTGCAATATATTGTGCCTTTCAACCAAAAAATGGATCTATCATGAGTAAAGACTTAGAGCGTTGTACGTTTGCTATTATTTCCCACCCCGATGCAGGTAAGACTACTGTAACGGAAAAACTTCTTTGGTTTGGTGGTGTTGTTCGCGATCAAAGTGGGATGGTAAAATCAAAGTCCGGAGACTACGCAAAATCAGACTGGATGCAAATGGAACAAGATAGAGGGATTTCAATTACCTCTTCAGTTATGAGCTACATCTACAATGATAGATACGTCCACCTTCTAGATACTCCAGGTCACAAAGATTTCTCAGAAGATACATATAGAACACTTACAGCTGTTGAGTCTGTACTAATGATGATTGACTCCGCTAAAGGGGTTGAGGAACAAACTCAGAAGTTAATGGAAGTCTGTAGATTAAGAGACACTCCTATTGTAACTTTCATGAATAAGTATGACCGTGAATCACTGGATCCTTTTGAACTAATTGATAATGTTGAAAAAGAGCTAAGTATTCAATGTGTTCCAATGACTTGGCCTATTGGCGCAGGCGTGGACTTCAAAGGTGTCTATGATATTGCATCCAAGAGCATTAGGTCCTTTAAAGGTCAGAAAAATCCCTTTGAACCAATTGTAATAGATGCTACAGACCTTCACTCTAAAGAAGTTACCGAATTCATTGGCGAAACTCTAAGAGATAAACTTGAAGAAGACTTGCAGATGGTTGAAGAGTTAATTCCAGAATTTAACACAGAAGAGTATTTGGCCGGTATTCAGACTCCTGTATTTTTCGGTTCA
>JAGSHJ010000181.1 GCA_023954595.1 Bacteriovoracaceae bacterium
AGTAAGTTCTTTATGTATTGAAGACCTTGTCTTTTATGAAATACAGATTCTGAGTATCTAGCAGAGTCGATCTCAGGGAATACGCTTCTATACTTCGTTCGTGCAAAATCACTTTTAAGCATATAATGGTAAACTTGATCTAGAACGATATTTAATATCCTCTTCTCGCTTTCATTACTGTTGGCATATAAAGTAAACCTCAATGCCGTGTTGATAAATTCAACTGCATGCTTTGAGTTGTCTCCAAGAGAATCTACTGTTTGAAGGTCTTTAGATTTTAATTTTGAATCAATATACCTAATATCTTTTGCAAGCATTCTAAGAATGTCTCGCAAGTAATTTACTTGAGAGCGCTCAGACTTAAATGACTCTAAAACAATCATTGCCTTGGAAACGACTGGTTCAACAAAGTAGAAGTGCTTAGGTGAAATCATCGATTTGATCTGCTTTATAACTTCACTATATATTTTGATTTCTTCTTTATATGTTCTTGTAAGCATACCTCGCTTTAAGGCATGATCAATGCTACCTGCTGTTTCAGAACACCATCTTACATAGAAGTCGTGATTGTACTTTTCTGAATCATAGAAACGTAGAATCTTTGAGCTGTAGATGTAGTTGTCGTCATTTACACCAACTGCCCTTAGCATCTCGTGAAGGACAAGCTTTTCTACCATGTCTGATCTTTTAAAAAGCCCATGCCACCCAGTGCCGTCTTTTTCATTTCCTCTGAAAAGTATAATCTTATTCTTTTCACCTATTGCGTCTACTAGGCTATTACCATTATCGATTAGTAACTCATCTGATACTTTAATAACATTAATGTCCAAAGTTGCTCGAAGTTCTTCAATTGAAGTGAGATCTGAAACTTCTTCAAGACCTTGCTTGTAGTTCAGAAGAACGAAGTTTCCAACTTCGATGAACTTCATACGGATATAATCGCCTCCGTTTCCTCCGCCTCCGGATCTTGCAAAACATACTGCTTGAAAAAAGATAGCTAAAAATAGAACGGCTTTCATATTATTTCTCCGCAACTTTAAAAAGTTGTAAGTTCATTTGATAGGTTGCATCGCCTTCACCTTCTGGGGTTTCATATTTAGCGATGATATGGTTTAGAAATTCTCTAATTTCTTTTTTGATTTCGGGCATTTTGTCTTTTTCTATGTTGAACGCCGATGCATTGAACTCACGCTCTAATACATCTTGCCCTTCTACTGCAGCATGTGCCATGGTGCATAGCTTTTTATGGTATTGGACTAATGCCAAATTCTTTTTGTCTTGGGTAGAGTAGAGATGCTTTGAAGTCTTTCTAAGCGTGTTGCTTTTCGTTACTTCCAAAAGCCCTGAAGAAATAAGCAGCTCGAGTGCATGTTTTACTTCAATAGAGTTGTATTTGAAATTGAGCTTTTTCTGAATGAATTTGAAGTCATTTGGAAGCTCAGTTAACAGTGCAAGTTCTGTTATAAAAAAGTGAATAGGGTCTTTTTGAATCTCATAGTGATCAAGGATCTCTACTGAGATTGCATCCTCTGGCCTTAATTCTCTAAGAGTCTCCAGGTAGAAGTCTGCTTCAGTAGAAGTTTGTGCTCTTGAGAACTTAACAAGTACATCAAAATAAAATGACTCTTTGTCATTCATTTTAAAGTATTGAATGAACTTTGGAATATAGCTAGGGGAGATCTTTCTCTTACCTTGCAACATCTGATGAAGAGGGCCATGGGCGTTTAGGTCTAAATATTTTGCCCATGAACGCACAGAAAGCCTTGGGTTCTCTTTCTTTAGGTAATCCCATCTCTCTTTTATAAAGAGATTGGGATCATCATAGTTAAATATGGATTTAGATAACTGCTGGTTCAATTAAAGATTCCCCAGAGTACTTTTCTCGGTATCTATATCAAAGCTTAAATCAACATTTGGGGCCAACTTACAATACAGGTTAAACGTATCATTGTCATCCGACACGAAACTCCAAATTCCTAACTTGCTCGATTTAATGGGCATTTTATTTATTTGAACTTCATCTCTTACTTCCAAAGTCGCTGTTTCTGGAAAAAGCTGTAAGGACATGCTAGTAGGATTGTTTTGATTAATATCACTTGGCTTTTCATATAGTGTATATTCGCCAAAGCCATTATCAATACCTAGATAGCTGAATGAGTAGTTGTTCTTATAGAGATCGAATAAAGTTAGTTTGATTCTAATCTTGCCTTCACCCCAGAATAAAATTTCAGACTTGGCCTTAATGTTGTATTCCTCGTGTATACTTCTTGCATAATGGCGCCCAGTGCATGTGACATCTACATAAGTCGTCTTGGTTACAAGACCTTTTCCTAAAGTTTGAGATATAGCGCTAAAGCTTGTTAAAAATAAAATTGTAGTTAGTAGTTTCATTTTTTACTCGTCCTCTTGTGAGGTTGCAGAAGTGTCACTTTCGATACTAAGGCTTAAGTTTGTTCCTTTCTGTAGCAAGCAAAAGTACCCATGAACGTTATAACGATCGAAGATGTAGCTTTTGTTTATAAGCATATCGTCCTTTAGGTCGTAGCTTATACTTTTTGGGTAAATTTGAAGCGCAATGTTTGCCGGATTATTGTTGGCGATGTCATTTGGAGTTTTATAAAGGGTGTATTCACCAAAGCCATTGTCGATTCCAACAAAAGAAAAAGAAAAGCTCTGTCCCATAACTCCTTTTAATTCTATTTTTGCTCGAATCTTCCCTTCGCCCCAAAAGCTTATTTCAGAAGTTACGTCTAGCCCATCGCGCTTCCTTTCTGGATAGTCTAAATATGGCAAGTATCGGTTCCATTGATAAGTAAGTTTCTCCGGCACACCAACGCAAGAGGCAGTAACGCGTGTAGATTTTGTTGCAATACCCTCTGGGATAAGCCCGGAGAATGCACTCAAACTTGTTAAAATTAATATTGTAGTTAGTAGTTTCATATTCATGTGTCCTGTTTAATTATTTATTTAGGTTTTAATTAAAACCAACCATTCTTAATATCAAAACTCAGATCTGTGCCCTTTGGGAGAATGCAATAGAAATAAACATACCAATCACGGACATCCGAAGTTCTTATGATCAAATCATTCAAGAGCTTATAATCTTTTAATTCATAAGTTACGGTGTTTGGATAGATTTGCAGAGCAATGTTTGTAGGTCTGTTGGAGGCGATATCATTTGGTGATTCATAAAGTGTGTATTCACCAAATCCATTATCAATTCCCACATAAGAGAAATTAAAGTCTCTTCCCATTACATTTTTTATTGTTATCTTTGCACGAACCTTTCCTTCGCCCCAAAATGAGATTTCGGTATTTACCTTGGAAGTCACATTCTCTGGGTAGGTGTAGCGATCTGAATGGTCATATACTTTTTTTGTATTTCCTGCAGCATCTCCACGGCAGAGTACGTCCACTTTGCTACTTCTGGTAGTGATTCCTTCTGGAACAACACCAGAGAAAGCGTTTAAGCTTGTTAAAAATAAAATTGTAGTTAGTAGTTTCATATATACTCCTTCGGATCTTTATTAGTAGTGACAACCGTAACTTAAAGAATCAATTGCCTTTTGAATTAGGTTTCTTTTGTAGAAAACATCTTCAAAGGTCTGTGCTTCTTTTAAATATGCACTTGCACAAGCATGGCTCGCTGTTCTTCTGTAATCGCTCATTCTAAGTACGGAAATTGCATTGGACATAGACGTATTGAGAATTAATAGCTCCAACTTTTCTGTTTCTACACGAAGTCCTTCTGTGATCGCTCTTCTTAAAAGCTCTTCCACGTATGCAGCATAGTCTTGTGATCTAGAGTAGGTATCAAAGTCTTTAAGGTCTGCTAAGGCCGTGGTGATGCTTCTTCTTAAAAAGAAAACTCTTTCTTTATCTGTACCTAGGTTCTTTTCAATTTTAAGGGCCAGCGTAAGTGTCGTTTCAAAGTAGAAGTGGTACTTAGGGTTAACCTTCTCAAGTGTTTTATTAATTGCTGTTACTAGAATTGATCTTTCTTGTTCAAACGTTGTTGCGTGATATGCAGAATCAAGTGATACCTGAAGGATATAGCTCACATCATTGCACCATCTAGAGTATCTATGCTCATGATGCTGATGAGGGCCATGACTTCCAGGAACTGTCTGGTTTTGCCCTGCAAATAAAACTGTTGGCATAAGTGCCACTGCTGTTGTCATTACTACTTTTCCTAAATTCATAATTACTCCGAATGTTTTCTTGTTTACTTAACTGAGGGCAAACTAGAATACATTCGAATCTTTTACCAAAGCTTGGATACAAAACTGTATCCAGGCCGAATACACCGAATAAAACTTACATGTATTACATCATGTAAGGGCCTAGGATTGGGTGAATTTGAAGCTTTTACAGCGGGTGTTTAATACTTGGTCAGTTCTAAGTGCTTAGATTTGTTCGTTTTTTTTTTAGATGTGTTGGTGAGGACTCCGGGCAATTTCCCAGTTAGAGATTCATTTATAAACAATGATGTCTATATTATGGTCTTTTCATGAATGATAATAATTTGGTTAACCTAGATAGAGTATCTCGCTTGATTTTGGATGAGCTTGAACTAAGTCCGTTTGACTTTAAAGTCGAAGATGAGGGGAGAGATTATAGTGCGTGCACTTATAAAATAGAGAGTAAGCTCATAATTTCTAGAACGGCCAAGTTAACTCCTAAAAAGCCAGGGCTGTTTGTTGCGATCTGGAAAAGAAGCAAATTTAATAAACCAGTTCCATTTAATCTTTCAGATAAATTTAGCCTTTTAATAATAAATGTTTCAAAGGGAAGCAAGCGTGGTCAATTTAT
The DNA here is from genome assembly GCA_023954595.1 of Bacteriovoracaceae bacterium. Classification (GTDB taxonomy): domain Bacteria; phylum Bdellovibrionota; class Bacteriovoracia; order Bacteriovoracales; family Bacteriovoracaceae; genus UBA845. The sequence goes on from JAGSHJ010000181.1 coordinate 4,813, forward strand.
TTTCCCTAAGAGCATATTGAATCAAAAAGGGATTGTCTCTGGAGGGAAGTCAAAAGGTAAGAATGGAATAAGAGTGTATCCAAGTTGGGACAAAAATTTAAATCCCACTGCCGCTAAAACTCAAAAATGGCAGAAGAATTATTTTTTTGAAATTAATGAAGATGATATCTTTGATAAGGGCCATGCTAAGGCCTTATATAGCTAAGAAGATTAGGGGGCAAACGCGCTTTCTTAAGGTTTGACTCGGTGTGGTATTTAACTTTTTTAAAAAAAATCAGCAATTTAAAATATTTTTTGAAACATTGTTGCCACTCTGTGTCGATTTGTTTCGTCCGATTAGCATTGTTGTTTCGTCTTGGGCCTTTTGGATATGGCCTTTAACTCCTTCTTTTTTGCTCAAAATTGTCAACTTTTTCGTTTGCGCATTACTTATACAAAGCTTAAGATTTTCTTATGAATAAACTTATCCTACTTTTTGTGCTTAGCTTCTCCCTAAACTCATTCAGCAGTACTTTAGACGGTTCAGAAGCATATTATTCCCTTGATGATTCTTTGAGGGGGTACCAATTAAAATCAAAACTAAAAGAGATCATATCTAAAGATCACAAAGATCGTGGTTATGGTGCGCTACTTGGTATTTATCTTAAGAGTGACGCTGATAAGACTTATGACGGAGACGGCTCTATTGTAGATATGTACAGCGAAATGCCAAACTACGCTGACCCGTACACTTATAAATCAAAATCGCAAAGTTGTGGTAACTACCGTCGCGAGTCGGACTGTTATAATAGAGAGCACATCTTCCCTCAGTCTGTATTTAATAAGAGAAGCCCTATGAGATCTGACTTTTTCCACGTGTATCCAAGTGATGGATACGTAAATGGAAGAAGAAGCAACTTCCCATTTGGTGAAGTTAATCGCCCAACTTGGACTTCTGCAAATGGATCAAAAGTAGGTAAAAATAGTTCTGGAGGTTACTCTGGAAAGGTATTCGAACCAATTGACGAGTTTAAAGGGGACATCGCAAGATCTCTACTTTACTTCGCAACGAGATATGAAGATCAAGTTTCAAGATGGCATCATGCTATGCTTAATGGAACGAAAGATCAGGTTTATAAGGCCTGGTTCTTAAAGCTTCTTCTTAAATGGCATAAGCAAGACCCTGTAAGTGAACATGAAATTAGACGTAATAACGTCGGTCAAAGTTTTCAAGGAAATAGAAATCCATTTATCGATCATCCCGAATGGGTAGAGGCAATCTGGGGGAAGTAATTCCTTTCAGGTTTCTGAACTTGATCAATAATCATGGTCACTCAAGGATGAGTTGGACTTTGTCCTAATCACACCAATAAATTCAAAATAAATTAATCCAGGCAAGTCCTGGATTTTTTTATTTAATGAAGTGCCCTCTCGACTGTATCAATCAATTTTGCCTTGTTTACCGGTTTAGCAAGGTACTTATCGTAGCCACTTCTA
>JAGSHJ010000124.1 GCA_023954595.1 Bacteriovoracaceae bacterium
GTGAATCTTCGTCTTCCATGAAATAAAATTGTCCATTGTAACAAAGATTCACTTTACCAGTTTCTTCACTAATAACCAAAACAACCGCATCACTAACCTCAGTAATACCCAATGCGGCCCTATGTCTTGTACCAAGGTGAGAATCTATTTCTACGTTTTTAGACAAAGGTAGAAAACACCCGGCACTTTGAATCCTATTTTGATGAATTACGATTGCGCCATCGTGAAGTGGTGAGTTGGATTGAAATAAAGAATAAATGATATCCGAATGAACACGGCAATCGAGTCTTGTACCTGTGAGTGAGTAATTCAAGAGCCCATGATTTTTTTCAAAAACAATAAGTGCTCCAGTCTTCTCTCTACTCAAGGCAGTGGATGCCGTAACGACCTCTTCGATTTGAACATTGTAGCGGATTCTTTTACGTCTACCTACAATCTTTGTTTCACCAAAGGCCACCAAGGCCGAACGAATTTGATCTTGAAATAAAATAATCAAAATAACAAAGAAGTAGTCAAAGAAATGATTTAAAATCCAGTTTAGCGAGTAAAGCTCATAGCTTAAACTAAACCAGTAAAGCGTTGCTAGAGCTGCAAGCCCTAGTAGCATTTGTACGGCCCTGGTACCTTGAACGATCAACAAAAATCGATAAAGAATGAACGCCACAATAGCGATATCCAGGAAATCGGTAGCTGTAAAATTGCCTATGAAGCCTATTAAGTAGTTCAATGCTTATCCGGTTAGAGTTTTATAATGTATCTATCGGATATTTAAGGGAAAATCTAAAACAAAAAAAGGCCTGTTTTCACAGGCCTTCGTTTTATGCTGCTGAAGAGTCGTCTTCGTTAGGTTGATTGGAGCTGAGCTCCTCGTACACTTTGTCTGAAATCAGAAGTTTCTTTCTAAGTGCTTCTCTTGAGATGCCCATTGCCTTGGCGGCCTTGGACTTATTGCCTTTATTTCTTTTAATTTCTGCCTGAATCATCTCTCTTTCGACTAAGGCCATACGCTCTTTAAGCGGAATATTAAAATCTCTGGCAAATGGAATGGTATCAAGACCTTTGATAGATGATTTTGAGACATCCACAATCGGTGCTGCACCATTTTTAAGCTTATTAATGACATGTGCCTTAGGGTTATAAAGTACTGCCTTCTCTACGGCCTTTTCAAGCTCTTTTACATTGGCAGGCCAGTCGTAATTCTTAAGCTCCTCTTTGACTTCGTCAGAGAATTCTTTAAGTAACAGACCCTGCTTGCGACACTCTTTTCTTAAAAAGTAAGATAGAAGATCTTCTACGTCCTGCACTCTTTTTCTAAGAGGCGCAACATCAAGAACTGAAGAGCTTACCAAATCAAGAAGCTCTTCGTTGAACTGTCCCTCTTCACGTGCAAGTTTTTCCAAATCAACACTTGAAGTAAAAATCACCCGTGTATCCAGCGTGAGCTGGCTTCCAGGAATTCTTCTAGTTCTTATAACTTCTACAAGTTTTGTCTGAAGATTAAGTGGTAGATACCCTACTTCGTGAAGCGCTACAGAGCCTCCTCCGCACTTTTCTAATAAACTTGGATGTTCAGCGTCTCCAAAGAGTTTTTTCTCAACTTCTTTAGGATCCACCCCTTTACAGGAGATCACCTCAAAAGATGCTAGTCCTCTTTTGCCTTCATTATGAATAATTCTAGCGAGTAACTTTTTACCAACACCGAATTCACCCTTAATAAGAAGTGGAGTATCAATGTCTTTTAGTTGAACTATTGATTTTCTAATCTCATTTGTTTGTTGAGATCTACCAATGAATGCATATTCCCTATCATAAGGCGTTGAGAATCTTCTAATAAGAGACTTCTCTGAGATAGGATTATAGTTGTGAAATACCGATGAAAAGATAAGTCCTAGGACCTTCATTGTTTTTTCATCTTCAATTGTAAATCGATCTTCATTTCGTTTATTCAAAACTTCAATAACACCTACAACCTTGTCTTCCCTATTTGTCAGAGGAGAACAAAGAATAGATCGAGTGCTAAAGCCTGTCTTTGCATCGACTTCCTCACTAAAGCGAACCTTGTCGGTTTCGCAATCGATATTTAGAGAAACTCCTGTAGTGAAAACACTACCAGCAATCCCCTTTCTATAGTCAAATTTTAGAAGATCTTTATCTATTCCCAAGGCCGAAACAGCTTCAAGTTCATTTGTTTGAGGATTGATTAAAAAGATCGACGCTCTTTGCGCATTCAAAATTCTTGTAATCTCCTCAAGCATGTTATTTAGAAAGTTCTCTTGTGAACCAAACGCTGTAATGTCTTTAAACAATGAAAGCATTAGAGAGAAGACCTCAAAAGACTCAGTAGCCTTTTTATATCTCTCACTTAGTGCCATCTCAGCAAGACACCCTCGTGCTCTGTCTGGGGAAAAGCTTGTAACGTACTGCTCGATAAAACGTCTCATATTTTTATGATCGTCTTTATCGACTTCAATACCGTAGAGCATTTTATTCTCTTCAATCTCGTAACCAAAGGAGCGCACAACATGGCCTTCAGCATCGATACGAAGTCTTTTAAACTGAATTGAGACTCTAATGTTGGTTCCAACTGACAATCTTGATTGAGATATAAACCCAACACCAGTGACTGACACATCGGACAAGTTTGCATCTTTTATATATTCGAATTGTCCTAAGTCATTTTCATATTCTATAAGACAGCGAACATCATCGCCCTTTTCCACAGGAATCCTAAAAGACTGAAAGAACTTAAATTCTTCAAAACTTGTAAACATAGATTCTCCTTAAAATAAACCTAAAGGGCATATCGGAGAATAAAACAAATCACTTTAGTTTTTTGGCAATAATTTGTGGCACAGAATGGACTTAAGAACCTAAGTAGCTAGAATTACGGGTGTTTACTAGTCAGCTTATCCCAGGAGTTTTTAGCGATCGCGAGCTCATTTTCACTAAACACAGGAATAAAGCTTGAGAGCTTTTGACTGACAACCCCTGTTCCTTGAATTTTATGACCAGAGAAGCTTCCATCATAAATTTCACGAACACCACAACTAGGGCTGCTCTCTTTCATGATGGCCATCACAATAGAGTTATCTTTGATAAAGGATTCTAACCGATTCAACACAGGAGCAAATTGATCGTTAAACTCTTCACCGGCCTGATTCACAATGCGCCCATTATTTATTTCGATGGGAGCACGTGGAGTCCCCATCCCCGCTTCCATTTCAGGGCACAGTGAGACAACTTGGTCTTTGCTTATAAGCTCAGAGAGCCAAAGATCTTCAACCAGGCAGTTACCACCATCATAACGCACATTTTTTCCAAGCAAGCAGGCACTTACCAAGATTTTCATAACATCTCCCGAAGATCACGAAACATTTTTATCAAAAGCTCTATTTCATCTTTAATTAACTCTACACCAGGATAGCAATTAATATCAATTGGATATACCTGTGCTTCATAGCTTAAAAAATCAACGGCCCCAAATCTAAGTCCTAAGGAGTTTTTGATTTTATCTGCAAGCTCAACACACTTTTGCCCAGGATTCTGTATTCTTCTAGCAGTTGCGCCTTGATAGAGATTACCTCCATCTTTTTCAAACCAGATGGTTTCATTTCCAATATATGAACAACGTAGCTCCACATCAAAGTCCAATGCCTTTTGAACGATATAGTTACTATCTTGAAGTCCAGTGACAACGCTTTTAAGTTGCTCTATCGATTCATGACGAGATACCCCACGGCCTTGCATTCCTCGTTGAGTTTTTAACATCCAAGGTCCTCGTTCATAGGGCATTTGAGGAAGTTTGAATGTTGGGCAGGATTCAATTTTCTGATCAAGCATAAACATATGCTGCAGCCATTTATCTCTACATATACGCTGTGCAGGTACCGGATTTAGCGTATTCGCCTGCATCGATTCAAGGGTGTCCAGATCCCCATCGTCGTAGTTCATGCCAAACATTCTATTAATAATTAAGTCTGCTTTTTTGATGGTTTTGGAGATTTCAGTTTTAAAACCAGCATTCTGTGCGGCGGCGCGAAGAAGTTCCACACTGTTAAGCTCTAGATTTTTTGCGACTATTATGGCGGTTTTCATGGTTCTTTATGCTTTAAGGTTTAAATTAAATCTAATACAATGAAGCGAACTATATAGGAAAATTACATGCTGAAAACACTTATATGCTTGTCGGCCTTGTTACTAGCAGGTTGTTCGAATCTTTCATCAGTTATCAATGTTATAACACCCAATAAGAGCACTGATAAAGTCGCAGTCGAGATAGAAACTCAAAAACCTGAAAAAGTAGCTCCCAAAGCACCTGAGAAGTATATTGTTAAAACCGCCGAGAATACTCCAAAAGTTAAAGCATACTGCGATAAGACCAATGACTATTTTAAGAAGTATAAATGGGGCAAAAGTGGTTGTCACGATTACACGTGGCATCATGTAAGAGACTCCTACTGGGGAAATCCAATTGTTTGGTTCACCTTTGGTGACGAAAAAAAGCGTGATGATCCAAATATGAACGTTACCCTTGTAATGTGTGGGGTTCATGGTGACGAGATCACCCCAGCTAAATTCTGTTATGACCTAATGGATGATCTTAGAAACAATCCAGAACTAATAGGAAATAATCTAGTAATCGTAGCCCCACTAGTGGCCCCTGATTCTTTCTTTAAAAGACGCCCAACAAGAACTAATGCTCGTGGAGTGGATGTTAATAGAAACTTCCCTACAAAAGACTGGGCCAATAGTGCCAAGAAATTATGGAAAAGCAGATATAGCTCTGACCCACGTCGCTTTCCAGGCAAGTACGCTCTTAGTGAGCAAGAAACTATCTTTCAAGTGAACTTAATCAACCTATATAGGCCAAATAAAATCATAAGTGTCCATGCTCCACTTACTCTTCTAGATTACGATGGTCCGGCCTTTACCCAGAAAAAGGGAATCGTTGCCAAGCAGCTTCTAGAAGAGATGAGCGCTATGGCCGGAAAATACAAAATCTCCGACTACCCTTTCTTCACAGGAAGTCTTGGTAATTGGGCAGGCAATGAAAAAAGAATTCCCACTTTTACATTAGAGCTTCCAAACTCTGACTGGCATAAAACTGACCGATATTACAAGATGTTCCGAAATGCTCTTCACCATGCTATCCAACACGACATGGTAGTGCCGGAAGGGCAATCAAGTAATGGCCAAAGAAAATATAGCGGTAATCACCAACATAATTAATGCCTAAGTTTTTGGCCTTTTCAAGCCTCTACATAGCACTTAATGCGCTGGCCTTGTCGCTATTCTATCAGATTATTTCTGGCTCAATTCATATACCTAGAGCGATTACTATCTTTTTAGCCACGTTCATAAGCTATAGTGCCGTTCAGTTGTTTCCACTTAAAAATAAACAACCTCGAAGCGAGAGATCCCAATGGATTCTGTCTCATCGCAAGGTCCTTATATGGTCCATGTCCCTGTGTTCAGTTTTAATTTTGGCACTCATCCCCTTATTGGATCTAGAAGATATCTTAAACTTCGCTCACTTGTTTGTTTTGGCATTATTTTATGAACAAGTTATTAGTTCAAAAAACATAAGGTCGATCCCCTACGCAAAGCCTTTTTTAATTTCTTATGTATGGACCATGGCCTGTGCCTATCCTAGCTACTCCGAATCCCTTCCTATGTTGGCGCTACTTGAATGCTTTTTATTTATTTTTTCATTGTGTCTTTTATTTGATTTAAGAGACATCGAAGATGATAAAGCACAGGACGTTGTGACCTTTGCTACTCGATTCGGAGCAGCTGCAGTGATTCCTTTGGCATCCATATCGTTTATTGCCGCACTCATTTTGGTGTTTAATTTATTTGAAGTAGGTTTGATTTCTTGGATCTTATTTTTGGCGATAGGAATTGTGACTATTTTAAAATCACGGCCATCTACAGCAGATTTATATTATCTTCTAGCTGTTGATGGCCTAATTGGTTTTAAGCTTTTGTTACTTGTGGAAGTTTCTTTAAAATAAGAATTGGTAAAAGTAATAGAATTGCACCTGCGATATATGGTGCACCAGAGCCCATCTTCCAATACATCACACTAGCAAACACAGGCCCTACAACTCTACCAAGAGAGCCCAGAGATCTAAAGACACCTAGTGCCTGTCCTTGAGCATTCTCAGGAGTATAGAGAGACACAAGGCTTGTAAGAGTTGGAATCGCCATGGCGCTACCAACTGATAAAAAGAAAAGTCCTGTATATAAAAGCCATGAAGAGCTTGCAAAGCTCACAGCGACAAGCCCAGGGATAATAATACCAAGACCCCTAATTGCCATCTTCTTCTCGCCCACGTTGGATGCCTTTCTTCTAACATAGCCACCCTGAGTGAATGCAATCAATACTCCAATGAATATGAACATATATGCGTTTTGAATTGGACTATATGCCAGACGCTCTACGGCCAGGAAGGTCAGTGTAAATTCCATCCCGCTAAATAAAGCGATAAAGAGAAAGTAGCCAATATTTGCTCTATTCACTCCAGGGTATGGAAGTGGCCTAAAAAGCTTAAATAGGTTTGAAGTTCTTTTGGTCGTGTTCTTCTCTTTTAGAGTTTCTTTATAGCGAGTAAGAATTAGGAAGAAGTTAAAAAGTCCAAGAATCGCAGCGAAGGCCGCAGGAACTGAGAATGGGTTTATACCATATGCTACAAGTTCAGGTTTTATGGCCGTAAGATCAATCATACTTAAAAGACCACCGATTGCTGGTCCAAAAATGAAACCTAGTGCAAAGGCAATCCCAACAAATGCCATCCCCTTGGAACGATTCTGAGCACTCGTCACATCAGCAACAATGGCAGTTGCTACCGAGAGATTACCTGCCATCAGGCCGCCAATTAAGCGTGCTGCAAGTAACAATGTGAATGATCCAGAGAAGAACCACAGGACGTAACTTACAAATAGTCCAAATATGGAAACAAGCATTACAGGGCGTCTACCAATCTTATCTGAAAGCCCGCCCCAAAATGGAGATGCGAAAAATTGAAGTAGTGAATATAAAGCTCCAAGGGCACCACCAAACAATGCCACAGAACTCATGCTGGCCGTTCCGAGAGCTCCAAATGCGTCTAGTTGTCCAAAGAACAGTTGAAGAAAGTAGTTGTCGGAGTCGTTTTGTAGATAAAACTTTGCCAGTGCTGGAAACATTGGGAAGATGATGGAGAATCCGATCAAATCAAGAAAGAGCGTCAAGAACACAAGCTTTACGTTCTTTTTGGCCTCTGGCTCCATTGGAGTAGACTTTTGCTTCTGTTCAGGAAGGTTTTCTCTAAGAGCTTTGGCATCAGTTTTATAGAAAAGCTCATCCAGCTCGGATTGGGAACCATTACAATATACATTTATGAACCTTGCATATTCCATCGCCCAGTCAGCGTCATCGTTCAAACATTTAATAAATACAAGCTCACCACCAGCCTCTTCGACTTCTTCGGCGAGTTCATTGCCAATCTCATCAGTAGTCTCAAGACAATCAACAACAAAGCTTGGACAGTAACAAGCAATTTTCTTAGATCCATTTTTCACTAGATCTAGGGCGTATTCATCAGTTGCAGGGCCAAGCCACTGCTCAGAGCCGAAGCGACTTTGGAAAACCATGTGAATCTTATCTTCTGGGTAGTTCAAACACTTTTTTAAAAGAACAAAAGTTTCGTAACAGTGAAAGTAGTATTCATCTTTTTTCTGAACGACTCTTCTTAAAGGTATGCCGTGAAATGAGATTAAAAGCTCATCAGGCCTATCGCGATCCAAGCTCTCCTGAATCTTTTTGGCCCCAAGGTCTATAAAGGCCTTAAGCTTATGATATGAACTCACTACACTTATTGATGGGATATTGACTCTTGTCCCGAGATCTTTTCCGACTTGGTCATAGACACTCGCTACTGTAGATTCTGAATATTGAGGAAATTGTGGCAGAACAACAACCCTGTCAGCTCTCTCATCAAGATCCTCAGTTTCCCATTGATCAATAACATCACCGACACGTGGGCTGCTTAATAGGAATGCTGAATTCACTTCAAGGTTGCCATCAAGGTGTTTCTCGACCGCTGAAGTGAAGTTTTTGGTATTTTCTATTAGAGGAAACTTTCCATTCTCATAGATTCTAGAGTAGGCCTGAGCACTTTTTTTAGGCCTAAATGGTAGTACAAACAGATTTAGGATGATTTTCCAAACAAGTGGATTGATATCCACAACTCTTGGATCACCCAAAAACTCTCTGAGATATTCTCTTACATCCTTGGTGTCCACAGACTTTGGAGAACCCAATTGCCCAATAATAACCTTTGTTTTCTTAAACATACTCGCCTTTATTGATATGAATTAGCTATATTTTTCCCAAAAAGAGCTATAAAAGCAAAC
>JAGSHJ010000266.1 GCA_023954595.1 Bacteriovoracaceae bacterium
CATAAATTTTATCTTGAATGTTATTCTTCAATTTAGATAAATAATATCCAGCCATGATCGCAAGCGCAGGATATAAGGGGATAATATAATTACTATATTTAAATTTAACAAAGCTAAATGGAAGCAAAATCAAAGTGAACCAAACTAAGAACAAGGAGAATATACTCTTATCTTCGTTCTTTATCGCTTTTCTCCAACCCAAAAAAGCTAGAATGAGCCATGGAAGTACTGTTTTAAACAGATGGGTGAAATATAAAAAATACTGGGGATCATTCGTCATTCTTCCTTTAACTATAGTATTAAAAAACTGACCAATCACATAGTTATGAAAAACTTGATAGTCCCCTTTCAAATAAAGAGCCATTGGCCAAATAGAAACGATCAATACTGACAAGAGAAGTCCAATCCAAGGAGTAAATTTCTTTAATTCATTAATACGTCCATTAATTAAAAGATGAAGAAACATAATCCCTATAATGACTAAGGCTGGAAATCCTTTGATTAAAAATGCTAGTCCTGTGAAGAAACCACATAGATACCAGTTATTTTTTCGTTCATTAAAAACGGCCAAATAATAGGAAGATAGAGACATGAAAAAACAAAACATAAGAGGAACGTCTAGATTTGGAAATCTTGTTTTTTTCAACAAACTAGGTATCAGTATTAATATTAAAGAGGAGAAAAAGCCCCATCTAGGCTTCTTAATATCTTTAAAGAATAAGAAAACTCCCAACACCGTCGCTAGGGACCATGAACCGGAAAAAATTCGGGCACTTGAATATGAAGATCCAAAAAGTTTAAAAAAGAGTCCTTCTATCATAAAAAGAAAAGGTGGGTGGTGATCAAATTGCGGATACTGAGTTTTCGATTGAAATGGGATTAACCAATGACCTAACTCAGCCGCATTCTTTCCAAAAACTGTATATAAATAGCCATCTTGGAAAAAACCAGGAACCCAGCTCTGTTGAAAATATAACGTTGCTCCCAAGAGAAGAATCATCCAGAGTCCGTAATTCCCTTCAAGCTTAATATTAGAAAAATCTTCTCTTATCGATTTAAATACTGATTTCATGAGTTCCTAATAGTTTCCCTTAATCCCTCTTCAAAGGACCAACGTGGCTTCCACCCAGCATCTTTAAGCTTATCAATATTTGCCTCAGAGCGCATAAGCTCATTTTCTCTATAGGGAACTGCTCCAAAACAAAGTTTCGCTTCAGTCTTTCCAAGCTCCATTTTAATTTCCTCAACGACTGACCTAATGGTTCTCGCTTGAGAAAGTCCAAGGGGAAAGTCTCCTATCAACTCTTTATCTATGGTAAACTTTATGGCCGAAATGACATCTTTAAAATAGATAAAGTCTCTAAACTGCATCCCTTCAGTTAATTCGACATCTTCGTTTTTTTTCAACTTATCGATAATAAAATTTATAAATGTTCCATCTTTAGGTCCAAAAAATTGTTCAAGGATCAGATTTGTCATTTTTAAATCTTTAAAATCCGTTTTTACTTTTTCAATAAACTCATTTTTAGTTCTAGAGTAATCGTTGAGCTCCTTTGGTAAAGACGTTCCAATATTGACGAAGTGGAGTTCGCTTAGATCAATCTTTCTAAGAATACTCAATGGGAAATTGACATTAGCTTTTTCGATATCTTCTGGTGACTCTCCCTTTCGTCCATAGGCCGTGGCAGCGTGAATAAAGGCATCATATTTCCCAGCTTCAAACTCTTCAATACTATGAAACTTTAAAAATGCGTGTTCTACAGGTAGCTTCGAAAGAGAAGAGCTACTCCTTTTTAAAACATGTACTTCCCAAGAAGATTCTAAAAAGTCAGAGGCGATGGCACTTCCCAAGTAACCGGTTCCTCCCGTTAATAGAAGCCTTTTAGGCCCAGGATTTGTTTCGTTCTTTTGCATTGGCGATATAAATCTTAAGATCTTCCATAGTCACAGTAGAATTTGATTCGTAATAGCTTTTGTACCAATCAATTGTTTTCCCAAGTCCTTCCTGAGTTGTCCAAACGGGTGACCAATCTAGTTGAACGCTAGCCTTGGTGCAGTCTAGTTTTAAAAGTCCAGCTTCATGAGGCATATCTTCTGGTACTTCAATTTTATAATCTATTTTATCCCAATGGTTCTTAAGTTCTTCAAGAACATGCTGAACTGTCATCTCTTCTTGAACTAATGGTCCGAAATTAAAGGCATCAGCAAATGATTTTTCCCCTTCAATTAGTTTTTGCCCAAGCAGCAAATAACCTGAAAGCGGTTCTAATACGTGCTGCCAAGGACGTACAGAGTGCGGGCTTCTAATACTTACGGGATTTCCTTCAAGAGAGGCTTTAATAATATCTGGAATAAGTCTATCTTTGGCCCAGTCTCCACCACCAATAACATTACCGGCCCTTACAACACCCATAAGAACTTGATGGTCTTTGCCATACCTATCAAGATGAAAAAATGAATTGCGATAGGAAGAGGTCATTATTTCCATTGCAGCTTTTGAAGCACTGTATGGATCTTTCCCACCTAAGCGATCAGTTTCTCTATAGCCCCAAACCCATTCTTTATTATCGTAAACTTTATCTGTTGTAATAGTGACGATTGTTTTTACTGAAGAGCACTTTCGAGATGCTTCATAAATATTAAGAGATCCCATTACATTTGTTTCAAATGTCTCGTGGGGCTCATCATAAGAAAGTCTAACAAGTGGCTGAGCCGCCATATGAAAAACAACCTCTGGCCTAAAATCGGTCATGGTTTTTTCAAGAAGTGGAATGTCTCTAATATCACCAATTACAGATTTCCCTTTCAAATTAAGGAGCTCTAAATGATTCGGCTTTGTAGGTGCTTCTAATGAATACCCACAAACTTCTGCTCCCATGGCCTCTAGCCATGCCATCATCCATGAACCTTTAAACCCAGTGTGCCCTGTTAGAAAGACTTTTTTTCCTTCATAGACTCCAGAAAACAGATTTTGATCTACCAAGTTTTCCACTTAGCCTCTCCATTATCGAGCATTTTTTCTAGTGCCTGTTTATCAGCAAGAGTATCCATACACTTCCAAAAGCCCTTGTGCTTATAGCAATTCATTTGATTTTCTTCCGCTAGAGCTTCTAGGGGAGCCCTTTCAAAGATAGTGCTGTCACCTTCTTTAATATAATCAAAAACACTTGGCTCACATACAAAGAATCCGCCGTTAATCCAACCAACCTCTCCTTGAGGTTTTTCTTTAAAGGCAGTTATTTGGTCTTGGTCATTAAATTCAAGTGCTCCAAAACGACCAGCAGGCTGAACAGCACTCATTGTGATTTTTCTTCCACTATCTTTATGGCTTTTTACAAGCGCTTCAATATCTATATTTGAAACACCATCACCATACGTGAGCATAAATGGCTCATCACCTATAACTTCTTGAGCTCTTTTTATTCTTCCACCAGTTAAAGTCCCATCCCCTGTATCAAGACAAGTCACTTTCCATGGTTCAACATTAGTTTTAACTGTTTCCATGGTGTTATTAGCAAGATCAAAAGTCATAGAGCTTTGACGAACAAAGTAGTTAGCAAAGTACTCATTAATCATATGTCCTTTGTAACCACAAAGGATTACAAACTCATTAAAGCCAAACTGGCTATAACTTTTCATCACATGCCAAAGAATCGGCTTGCCACCTATTTCAACCATCGGCTTCGGGCGAATCCCTGTTTCTTCACTAATTCTCGTTCCGTAACCACCTGCAAGTATTAATACTTTCATATTGTCTCCACCCAATTAATCATCTTTTTAATCCCCGTTCGTTTATCAACGGTTGGAGACCAGTCAAAATACTTTTTAGCTTTTGCAATATCCGCAATAAAACTCTTTTGATCACTTGAACGAGGAGGTAGCTCTTTATAATTTAACTTTATCCCCATTTCTTCTTCTAAAAGGTCGAAGAGCTCCAAAATTGAAAGTGAATTGGAAGCTCCTCCTCCTATATTAAAAGCCTGTCCTTTAGTCCTTTCGATATTTTTAATGGCACTAAAATAACACCTTACGATATCTTCTGAGAAAAGTACGTCTCTTACTTGTTTACCATTTCCAGAAACTGTAAATGGCTCACTTAAGTTACCTCTCTTAGTTTCAATTGCCCGGCTAACAAACCAACCAATCCAACCTTGATCAAAGGTTGAGAACTGACGGCCCCCAAAGATGGAAGAGTGTCTAAAAACGACAGATTTAGTTCCATAGCAACGATTGTAATCAAGCATGTATTGATCAGCAGCTCCCTTTGAGCAACCATATGGAGTTCTGAAATCAAGAGAAACACTTTCAGGTAGTCCATTTTCAAACTCAGGCATCGAGTATCTTCTCTCACCTTCATCGTATTTATGATCTTCAAGGTCACCGTAAACTTTGTTAGTTGATGAATAAATAATCGAGCTATCTGGTGAAGTTAGCCTCACAGCATCCAATAAATTAAAAGTGCCTCCTATATTCACTTCAAAATCCATACGTGGATCTGCAATTGAAGTCGTCATCGCCACTTGCCCAGCCAAATGATAAATGACA
>JAGSHJ010000046.1 GCA_023954595.1 Bacteriovoracaceae bacterium
CTGTAATTGATACAGGAGCAGAATTAAGAGCAAAGTTTGAGGCAGACTAAATAATCCCAAATACAAGTAGAGAGGCACTAATTATATATAACCCTAAAATAGTAACGCCTTCAAAACCAATGTCTCCTATCCCCTGCTTCTCACGCCTTGCAAGAGCGATGGATATTACTGCTGTCATTAAAACAATAACAAATCCTAGAAACAGTTCTTCTTTGCCGTAATGCACATAAATAGTTTCTTCAAACGACAACCCATCGGCGAGGACAAGCATCAAGACATCAAAGGTATTACCTCCTAAGATATTGGCCACGGCCATTGTCAAGGCCCCCTGTCTGACAGCAGACAATGATACAACAAGCTCTGGCAATGATGTTATAATAGCAGTTAGGAAGGCACCTGTAATATTTTGTGGAAGCCCGGTTAAAAACACTAATGACTCTGCGGACTTAGTTATTACGTAACCTAAGATGGCCACAACAGAAGCTGCCGCAATGAACTTGATCACAATAGTTTGAGTTTTCTCTACGTTGTCGTACTTTGGTTCATCTAGTTTTGTTTCTTTTGTTCTCTTTGGAATCCACAAGGGATTTTTATAGGTTTCTTGCAACCATTTTAAACCAAAGAGATAGAAAACAACCATAACAGCACTTACCGGATGAAAGAAAAATCCTTCTGGCACTGGTATAGCATAACCTAAAAACGATAACGCAATTAGGCCTATCAAAAGGTTGCATGAAAGTAAGTTTGGCAAAGATGCGGCAGCATGTTCAAGATTTACATTTCTATACGTAATGTCAGCGATAATTAGAAAGGATGTTTGTGCCGCAATCCCACCTAAACAATTGCTTATCGCCATTGAATAAAACCCATTATACGCAGATAACCCAGACACAATACTACCCGAGAGCGATGTGATGGCCCCTAAAAACAACCCGCCCACCAAGGCCTCGCCTAAGTGAAAGCGATCTGCAATAGCATCCGCATAAGTTACGAGTTTTATCCCCACAGTCAAAAGTCCAATGACACTAATGACCATACCTGCAATACTATAAGAAATCGGCCAAGCTTCTACCATCTAGAGATTTAAGATCAAATTCTCTATACATTCATCCATCAAAGCTAAACATTTGTGACACCCAGGCATACGAATAAGATTTGTCTAATGCAAAGGATTTATCAAACAAACGAACCTACGGTTCTTTAACTACTTTATATAGAATATATAAAAAGGGGTTATTCAATGCGATTTGAAAGAATAAAAACACCAGGTCTTGCACACCTTTCATACTTTCTATGCTCGGAGAAAGAAGCAATCATTGTAGACCCAAGAAGAGACATAGACGTCTACATTGAATTAGCTCATGAGCAGGGAGTTGAAATAAAGTATGTTTTAGAAACACATAGACAAGAGGACTTTGTTCTTGGTTCAAAAGTATTACAGGAAAAAACTGGTGCAAAGATCATCGGAGGAAGACACAATCTCTTCTCCCACTGTGACATACAGCTTGAAGATGGTGAATATTTTAAGGCGGATGAGTTTACATTTTTATCTCTAAGCACTCCAGGCCACACCCCAGAGAGTCACTGCTATGGTTTGTATTTAAAAAACCAAGATACATGCTGGGGGATCTTTACAGGAGATACGCTTTTTATTGGTGAGACGGGAAGAACTGACCTGCCAGATATTAATAAAACCGGTGAGAATGCAAAGATTCTCTACCAATCAGTAAATAACAAGATACTAGGTCTTGGAGATCAGGCCCTCATTTTCCCGGCACATGGATCAGGCTCAGTTTGTGGAGGTGCAATTGCGGACCACGATCAATCTACTCTAGGTTATGAGAGATCTTCAAACCCAGTATTTTTAGAAAGTGAGACAGAGTTCGTTAAAAGAAAAATAAATGAGCGTATACCAAGGCCTCCGTACTTTGATTTGATGGAAAAAATGAATCTTGACGGTGGCTGGAGAATGGAGCAAGACCTCGCCCATATAAAAGCACTATCACCAGAAGAATTTAAAACTAGAAGCAAAGACTCAATAGTAATTGATACACGCTCACCAGAATCATTTGCAAGTGGTCACATCGAGGGTTCCTACAATATTTGGCTTGATGGTCTTGCTGTTTTTGGTGGTTGGGTCTGTAAAAGAGATACACCGGTGTATTTAGTCAATGAACGCAATGAAGATGTAAACCAGGCACTTCTAATGCTTTCAAGATTAGGTGTTGGCAGGATTAAAGGTTTTCTAGCAGAGGGTATCAACAAGTGGCGCAACCAAGGTCATGCACTTCAAAGCTCAGGTGTTTTAACAGCTCAGGAACTTCATTCTAATCCCGCACACTTTGATGTCTTTGATGTCAGAGAAGTCACAGAATACGAGCAGGGACATATCCAAAACGCAAAACATTGCTATGTCGGCCACCTTGTGCACTATTTAAAATCACACAAACCGTCGAGTAAACCTATTGCAACAATTTGTTCAGTAGGTCACAGAGGCGGAATGGCAGCAAGCATCTTTCTACGATTGGGATATAAAAATGTCTACAATGTTCTTGGAGGAATGAAGTCATGGGAAGCGTTGGGTTATCAAACAATGGAAGGTACGAAAAAAGAGAAGCAAGGCCCTCCAAAAAAGAGTATAGACAATGCTGCTCAATGGGGTTCTACACACTAGAGAATTTTCCAGAGAGCGACCATACTTAGACTGTGATTGAGATGGTTGCCTTGAATATACTCTGCTTGAACATTTTCTGATTGAGTAATTTCAATCCTTGACCACTTTAAAAGCAAACGTCCTTTATAAGGTAGAAACGGCAGCATAGCAGCAATAAAGCCATCGATGTGTCCAATACCTCCAACACCTTCAGGGCCATAGACATACTGATTATGAGACTCATTTGCGATGCCTACTCCAAGCCCAGCACTTACAAAAGGAGCTATTCCCATAGAAGCACTACTATAAGCATATATACCATGATGACGTGTAATATCCTTGCTCATAGTAAAGGTGGAAGATAGACCTCTGCGTTTTCTATAAGACAAATCTATATATATGTCGCTTGTAGGTTTACGATTGTTTTTAAAGTCTTCACTAGAGCCACCCAACTTTAAAATGGGACCTCCTCCAGGTTCTGAATCATCAAAATAATTGTAGCCAACTTTGAAAGTTAGATGATCATCCAACTTTTTGAAATAAGAGATGCCACCCTTACCTATTGAAAATTTATCATAGAATGTGAAACTTGGGCCAAAGCCCATAACGGGTTGATCCCATATAAGTGCGCCACGATATACTCTTTTACTTGAATAAAAGGTAGCAAAAGTAATGTCTACCGGGCCGGCGTAGGCATTTACCCAAAAGAATGAAAAAATAAGTAAACGAATTAAGATGTTCATCCATTTTATTAGATAACAAAATTAAGTTTTAAACAAGGTTTCATTAATGCAAGATTTTAAACTCAAAAAGATTGATAACTGCTTAATCCTAGGTGGTGGAACGATAGGACAGGCACTGGCACACGAGATTGCACAAACAACTGGTGCTAACGATATCTTTATTACCAAAAGAGATTCTAAAGCACTAAAGTTGCCAAACAATTGCGAACTTATCACCCATAATCCATTAGACGAAGAATCCTGGGAGAAGCTAGTTGCAAAATTACGAACAAAAATCAAAACACTAGATTTAGTAATTTCAACATATGGGCTATTGCACAATGACCATTTGGAACCGGAAAAGAAACTTAGTGATATAGAACTTCAAAACTTAATCGAAGTTTTCTCTGTAAATGCTTTTACTGCTCCGATGTCAGCTAAATATTTAAACCCATTATTATCAAGAAATGACCCCTCTGCATTTGTATTTTTATCTGCAAAGGTAGGTAGCATCCAGGATAATAATCTAGGTGGATGGTATGCCTACAGAGCAAGTAAGGCGGCACTTAATATGTTTATGAAAAACATTTCAATTGAGCTTAAAAACAAACAATTAAATACAACTGTCTTGGCGGTTCATCCAGGAACTACAATATCACCACTATCAGAACCCTACATTGGCGGTATAAACCATAAGATATGGAGTCCTGAAGAGACTGCACAACATATCTGTGAAGTAGTTTCTACGCTAGATATGTCAATGTCAGGCACTTTTAAGAATTGGGACGGGACTTCTTTGCCTTGGTAGCATGCTTCCATTTTAATTCAGGTCCTAAGGAGTGCAAAAACTTCATGAGCTCCTTTGCTGCAAAAGACTCATTTTTAACAAGCCAGCCCCCATCAGTTTCTTTCTCTCTAATGTAGATTTTTGAGGATTCAAGGTTCGCTTTGATATGACCGAACTTACTTACTCTTCTTACCCTATGATGAACAAATGGCCCAAGCCTTGATTGATGTATTCTCTCTTTAAGCTCTTTCAGTTCAAACTCGTCAAGTGTACTGCCAAAGCGATGTTTAACCTTTATGGGACAACAAGTTCTCTCCTTTAGCTCGATCTCTCCATTTTGAAATATGGTTATGTAGCTTCCTTTTTTGCTGTTGCCGTAAAAGTAATCAATAAGGGCCGTATTTGACCAAGCATTAAGTGACATAAAAATTAATATCAATGTCTTACCCATTTAAAGCTCCCCTATTTAACTTTATTCAACCAATAAACTAAATTGTTTAAGTCGAATTTTAAAATGGACTGGCCAACAATATATTTTACAAGGTGATGCGTATGACTATTTTTTTCAGTGATTGGATGAGCTTAGCGAGAATTATAATCATCTCAATTGGCGGATACCTAGGTCTTGTAGCAATTTTAAGGGTCTCAGGCCCGAGAACACTTTCTAAAATGAACAGTTTTGATTTTGTAATAACAATCGCATTAGGATCCACATATGCTGGTGGGATTCTACAAAAGAAGAACTCCCTAGTAGATATCCTCCTCACCTTCTCAATGCTTGTAGGCCTACAATTCGTTGTTACTTTGTATGCTTCCAAAAATCCAAAGTTTAATAAATTAATTAAAGCTGACCCAGTTCTTCTTTTTGCAAACCAGAGCTATCTAGAAGATAAAATGAGACATGCACACGTAACAAAGGATGAGATTGACTCGG
This sequence comes from Bacteriovoracaceae bacterium, assembly GCA_023954595.1. GTDB lineage: Bacteria > Bdellovibrionota > Bacteriovoracia > Bacteriovoracales > Bacteriovoracaceae > UBA845. The sequence continues at coordinate 5,097 of JAGSHJ010000046.1, forward strand.
CAATTAGGCAGCAAGGCCTAAGTGATATAGCAAACGTTAAATATGTTGTACTTGAAACAAATGGTGAGATAGTAGCAATCCCCAAATAAAAAAAGGGCGTCATACAGACGCCCTCACCAATTACTTTAAGGATCAAATTTTAATTAACTTCCGCAGCTAATGCACTCGTCTTTATTTTCTAAAGAACATAGCATCTGCTCAGTCATCTCTTCTTTAGTAGCCTCATTTGTCTTGTCACGGATTGTAAACTTAATTGCATCAGCAGCTGCCTTTGTTCTTAAATAATACATTCCAGTCTTAAGACCTAACTTCCAAGCGTAGAAATGCATAGAGTTTAGTTTACCCATATTAACGTCAGTCATATGGATATTAAGTGATTGTGACTGGTCAACAAACGCCCCACGATCAGCTGCCATCTCAAGGATAGACTTCTGCTTAATCTCCCAAGCCGTTTTATAAAGTTCTTTGATATCTTGTGGGATTTCTTCAATGTTTTGAATAGATCCATTATGTTGAATAATTTGATCTTTCATATTCTCACTCCAAAGATCATTCTTAATCAAGTCCCTAACAAGATACTTATTAACAACGGTAAATTCACCTGAAAGAGTTCTTCTTGTATAGATATTAGAAGTGAACGGCTCTATACACTCGTTGTTTCCAAGAATTTGAGAAGTTGATGCAGTAGGCATTGGTGCAACTAAAAGAGAGTTCCTAACACCGTCTTTAAGAATCTTTGCTCTCAATCCTTCCCAATCCCAACGATCTCCAGGTTTAACGCCCCACATATCAAATTGAAATTCACCTTTAGAGATTGGAGAACCTTCGTAGCTTTCATAATGACCATCTTTTACTGCCATTTCATGAGAAGCGGTTAACGCTGCAAAGTAAATAGTTTCAAAGATATCTTTATTCAATCGCTTTGCTTGTTCGGAATCAAATGGAACTTGAAGTTCAGCGAATGTGTCAGCTAGCCCTTGAACACCAATACCAATAGGTCTGTTTTTCAGGTTTGAAAATCTGGCCTCAGGTACCGGGTAATAGTTAAGATCAATAATCTTATTTAGGTTTTTAGTGATGGTTTTAGTGATTTCGAAAAGCTTATCAAAATCATACCCTTCACCGTTTACAAATTTAGCTAGAGAGATGGAAGCAAGGTTACATACTGCAATCTCGTTTTCGTCAGTGTATTGAATAATTTCAGTACAAAGGTTACTAGATTTGATTGTTCCAAGGTTTTTCTGATTTGATTTAGCATTGGCTGCATCTTTATAAAGCATAAATGGAGAGCCGGTCTCAACTTGTGACTCTAAGATAGAGAACCATAGTTTTCTTGCACTGACAGTCTCTTTCGCTCTTCCTTCACTTTCATAGCGAAGATAAAGTTCTTCAAATTCTTTACCATGACATTCGTGAAGATTAGGTGCTTCGTGTGGACAGAATAGTGACCACTGCTCGTCTTTCTCAACTCTCTCCATGAAAAGATCGTTAATCCATAGTGCGTAGAAAAGATCTCTTGCTCTTAGTTCTTCTTTACCGTGATTTTTCTTCAATTCTAAAAAATCATGAATATCAGCATGCCAAGGCTCAAGATAGATTGCAAAAGCACCCTTTCTCTTTCCACCACCTTGATCTACATATCTTGCAGTATCGTTAAACACTCTTAGCATAGGTACAATCCCGTTGGACGTACCATTTGTGCCTTTAATAAACGTACCTTTAGATCTTACGTTATGAGCACTTAGACCAATTCCACCAGCAGACTGGCTGATCAAAGCACACTGCTTTAAAGTGTCATAGATGCCATCAATAGAATCGTTTTTCATTGTTAATAAAAAGCATGAAGACATTTGTGGCTTAAGAGTTCCAGCATTGAAAAGAGTTGGAGAAGCATGTGTAAACCACTTCTGACTCATTAGGTGGTAAGTCTCAATTGCCGCATCAATGTCATCTTCATGAATACCAAGAGATACTCTCATTAACATGTGCTGTGGTCTTTCAACAATTTTACCGTCTACCTTTAATAGGTATGAACGCTCTAGAGTTTTAAAACCAAAGTAGTCATACTCAAAGTCTCTTGAGTAAGCGATCTCAGTCTCAATTCTTGCTTTAAATTCCTGCGCATTCGCATAAAGCTTGTCAGAGATTAAGGCCGTTTTCTCACCAGTCTTCTTATCAATGTGATTGTACAAAAGCCCCATTGTTTCCAAGAATGACTCTTTAGTATTTCTATGAAGGTTACTCATAGAGATTCTTGCAGCAAGCTTTGAGTAGTCAGGGTGAATAGAAGTCATGTACGCCGCAACTTCAGCAGAAAGATTATCAAGCTCCACAGTTGAGATGCCGTCAAAAATCCCCTGAATCGTTCTCTTAGAAACTTCTATTGCATCAACATGAGCAATATTAAGGCCGTAAGTTAACCTCTGAATACGATGAGTAATCTTATCGAATTGAACATTTTCTTTTTTTCCAGATCTTGTAGTTACAAACATTTTTATCCTCTTTCCTTAGAAGTCCGCATTAGTATCAAATTCAAAGCTATTATCTTGCAATGAATTCATTACACCCGCTTTTTGGTATTCACTTACACGCTTTTCAAAGAAGTTTGTTTTTCCTTGTAGAGAGATAAGCTCCATCCAATCAAAAGGGTTGGTGGCGTTGTAGTGGCACTCATAGCCAAGTTCTAGCAACAGTCGATCCGCAACAAACTCAATGTACTGACACATTAAATTTGCATTTATCCCAATTAGAGATACAGGGAGCGCCTCGGATATGAATTTTTGCTCCAACGCCACCGCTTCTGTTATAAGTTCGTAAACTTTTTCTTTAGCTGGTTTGTTTTGAATATGCTTATAAAGTAGACAAGCAAAATCTGTGTGAAGACCTTCATCTCTACTAATAAGTTCATTTGAGAAAGTAAGACCTGGCATTAGGCCACGTTTTTTAAGCCAAAAGATTGAGCAGAAACTTCCGGAGAAGAAGATCCCTTCAACAGCAGCAAACGCTAGTAGTCTGATAGCAAAATCATCACCACTATCAATCCACTTAAGTGCCCATTCCGCTTTCTCTGCGATACATGGAACATTATCAATGGCCTTAAATAGATAATCTTTTTCTTTATTATCTTGGATATAAGTGTCAATTAGAAGGCCATAGGTCTCAGCATGGATATTCTCCATCGCAATTTGAAAGCCATAGAAACATCTAGCTTCAGGAATTTGTAGATCATTATAAAAACGAAGGCACAAGTTTTCATTAACAATACCATCACTGGCACTGAAGAATGCCAATACATGCTTAATGAAATGCTTTTCATCTGCATTGAGCTTTTTCCAATCTTCTAAGTCTTGGTAAAGATCAATTTCTTCTGCGGTCCAAAAAGATGCCATGGACTTTTTGTACATCTCCCAGATGTCATCGTACTTAATTGGCAATAGAACGAAACGGTCGCTGGATGGATCCAACAATGGTTCTTTATTCATGAAACTCTCCTCTCTCATGGTGTGTGTGTGTATGATTACGGATTTATGAAAATATTGAATGAATTTTGATTTTTAATTTTTTAATGGCATGAAATTTCACTCTCCTCGGTGTGTTTTGATATCGTAATCAGGATCTGACTTTACAGTTGCGGGACAGTGCTGGAATCTCACCAGCTTCACCAATTACGACCTATGTATAAGCTTTATATAATAAACCTGATTAATCAATGAAAATGTTTGTAAAAGCCCTGACTAGGCGCTCCTTTGTAATTTGTGCTATGAATAAAAATTATGGATCTTAAATACTTACAAGCTATTGTTTTTGACCTTGACGGCACCCTTGTGGACTCAAGACTAGACTTTGATAAAATGAGAATGGACCTAGGCTTCCCTTCGGGGGTTCCAATCCTAGAGCACCTTCAAACTCAAAAAGATGAAGAATACATAAAACGCTGTCATAAAATTATTTGTGAACACGAACATAGAGGTGTTGACGTGGCAACATTAATGCCAGGCGTACACAAACTTTTAAAGACTGTAAAAAGAAGGGGCCTTAAGACTGGGCTTCTTACAAGAAATAATTCACAAGTAACAAAGCGTACTTTGGAGAAGTTCCAATTAAGTTTTGACCAAGTATATTCTAGAGAAGACTGTAAACCTAAACCTCATCCTGAAGGTTTATTGTTAATGGCACAGAGTTGGAAGATTCAAACTAAAGACATGCTTTATATAGGTGACTTCCTTTTTGATTTAGAGACTGCAAAAAATGCCAAGGCCAAGTCCGCACTCTACCTAAATGCAACAAATAAAAATCTGGAGTCACATGCAGACTTTGTATTAGAGTCTTATGAGGTTTTAATCAAAAGCCTCTCTTTATAAGAGTCTCCCTAACCCTGTTAACTGCAATCGTATATGCGGCCTCACGATAACTATGCGTTTGTTTAGCACATTCCTTAACTTCACATACATTGTTCCATGCATTTTTAAGAACTCTTTCAAACTCTCTCTCCACCTTTTCAGGTTTCCAAGGATAGCGTTGCGCATTTTGTGACCATTCAAAAAATGACACCGTAACTCCACCGGAGTTGGCCAATAGATCAGGAATGATTTTTACATTGTTATTTAAAAGAATATCTTCACCATCTCTAGTCACTGGAAGATTGGCGCCTTCTACAATTAATCTTGCTTGGATTTCATCAGCATTTTTAGAATTAACAACGCCCTCTATCGCAGCAGGCACTAAAATATCACATGGAGCACACAGAAGTTCTTCATTGCTAATATATTCTCCATCAATATCTAAATCCTTAAGAGAAGCATTCTTCATCTCACCAAGCATCTTAGCTATGGATTCAACCTTGAGACCATTTTCATTGTAGACCCCACCATACCTGTCACTTATTCCTACGATATTGGCCCCAAGCTTTTCTAAATTTATGGCCGCACTTTGACCTACATTTCCAAAGCCCTGAATAATTACTTTTGCCTTTTCAAGCTCAATGGCCTCTCTCAAGCAAGCAAGCTTTGTAAAATAGGCCACGCCCTTACCTGTTGCTTCCTTTCTTCCGACGATACCACCGAGTTGTTCTGACTTTCCTGTGACTACCCCAGGTTGGTGTCCATGGTTTTTAGCATACGCCTGTAGGATCCATGCCATTTCCCGCTCACCGGTCCCCATATCAGGTGCGGGAATGTCTATATTAGGGCCTATGAGCATACCAATCTTTTCTATGTAGCGCTTAGTAAGGATTTCTAGATCATGCTCGCTCAGCTCTTTAGGGTCGCAATTAATCCCGCCCTTGGCCCCTCCAAAAGGGATATTTACCAGTGCGGTCTTCCAGGTCATGACAGATGCCAAGGAAACGAAGTGATTAAGATCCACATCTGGATGAAACCTAAGTCCCCCCTTAAATGGGCCTAAGGCATCACTATGTTGCACTCTATAACCCTTGAATACTTTAATATCGCCATTTTCACGCTTTAGTGGGATCTCAACGATGACTTCTCTTTGTGAAGAGTCTAGGAGCTTGGACATCTCCTCAGAGCATCCAAGTTTGCCCATAACGCTCTTTAAAGCTCTTTCATGAGTGGTATTTTTCAAATAGCCCTCCAGATACGGTTAATCATGTATAAATCCTAACAACTCCTGTAGGCCTTTTGGAGGTTGTCTAAGCTTTTTCAAGCATAACTCACTAATATTCCTAAAGTTTCAAGATACTTGACCGAAAAGGTTTAAGTGAAGTTAATATATTTAAGTTTTCTTTATTCACTGTTTGCTAACGCTGGCCTAATTCAGGACTTCAAAAGCTTAATTTTCGACGATCCAGAAACATTCACAGCACATGAAGTTCATGACTCTGCATTTTGCTCGAAGTTTTCTATGGATGAAGAGCAGGACTATATTGTGGGTTGTGTAGACAACAATACAAAAGTCTCGTTTGATTTAGATGCTGATTTAAAGGCCATAGAAAGGCATGTTTTAAAAGAGCAGTATCTAAGTAATTTAAAAGACAAGGTATTACTAGATCTACACTCGGCTGAACAAAGGGTCGCTAACTTAAAGTATTGTTTAGAAAATAGAAATGAACAAGAATGTGCTTCTACTGTCAAAAATACTCTCGATACCTTGAGAGATCATTTACCTGCACTACGCATTACCATGGCCCAAATGAATATGCCGGGTAAGATATATTCACAATCAAAACCTGAAAGGTTTGAACGCACGCCTATCCATCCTATAACAAATAAAAAAATTAAATCTCTTAACAAAGAAGAAGCTGAATATCTGAATGAACATACCTCCTTTTTAGAGCAGAACTTTCGAGAAGAAGTCATTTCTGAGAACGAGTTACTATCAGAGTGTAAGTCAACAAATCCCTGTTCTAAAGAGATGATCATAAATTCTTATGTTGTAAAAAAGTTTGAAAAAGAGAATAAACGCCTGAGAGCTCACTATAATGATATCGTAGAAAAACAACCCCTACTCGCCTTCGTGGACTTTACAGGTACAGAAAGCGACAACCAAATAATATATAAACTGATGCCTGTCATAACAGACCTACATAATGCTTCAAAGAAAGCACTTCAGATTGCTAATGATACCCATGGTGATGATAGAAAAGAGCTTCTTATCTTCAAAGGCTCAAGTGAGAAATTTCTCACGGATAAAGATTCAAGGCCATACTGCGATATCCATCAAGAGTATCTTGATGAACTTGATATGGATGAATTAAAGACGGATGCAGCACTAATAACCGCCTCGATTACAGCAGGCGGTTTTTGTGCATTAACGGGTGGATCTCTATGTGCCATAGGTGCAGCAACTGGCATGGAGGGAGCTTCATATTACATAGATGCGCAGAGAAAGCTTAAACTAGAGCGTGCCTTTTACACGGGCCTTGGCGATGCTCAAAAATATCAAGACAGCAAGGACCAGTTGGAGTTGGCCGGAGGACTTGCAGTGCTATCTGTTGCTTCAGAAGGCGTAACTGGTGCCCAGATATTAAAAAAATCAGTCGGAAAGATGATCAGTAAATCAAGTAAAGATATTAATGGCGAGGACCAGGCAATCTTATTAAAAGCGTTTAATAAAAATAATCACCATGATCTAGGACATGCTGATGAGAAGGCATTCGCTCAAATAGCACAGCTCCTTTTAAGAAGAGAATCCGAGGCTAGTCCTAGAATGACAACCATGCAAATGCACAAACAAGTAAAAGAGTATCTGGATTCCCTTGTTAAAGAATGCAAAGGACAAAAATGAGATTATTTTTATTAATGATTCTATTCAATAGTGCCTTTGCCACTGAGATTAATTACCTCACAGACAAGTCGAAGGTAAATGAGCGCCTAGATTTATTTAATAATAATGACCTCCCTGGAATTAGAGTTGGTATCTTAGGTATCAAGAAGGCCAACGCATCCCATGGCC
>JAGSHJ010000216.1 GCA_023954595.1 Bacteriovoracaceae bacterium
GATTTTGCTTCTTAGTCTTAAGTAACTAAGGAGCAACTATGGGATCTACTTTTTATAATTCTAGGCCTGTGAGATCAAATGCCAGCAGCCCTCGGGACTTTAAATTTCGAGACTGGATTGAAATCTTTAAACGGTCCAAAAGTGAGATCGCTACAGACAATATAGGGATCGTGTCGGCAGGCATTGCCTTTTACGCCTTTTTAGGAATCTTTCCATTACTTGCCGCCTTTGTTGCTTTGTATGGATTATTGGCATCCCCCGATGATGTAACCAGTATGGTTAATTCGATGAGTGGGGTCATTCCTGGTGATATTGTCACGATATTTGAAACCCAAATGACAAGACTTGTTTCTGAGGACACTGTTGCAGGCTATGCGGCCGCGATTAGTGTTTTAGTTGCTCTTTGGAGTGGATCCAAGGCGATTAAAGGTATGATGGCAGGGCTAAATATCGCTTATGACGAGAGGGAGGAAAGAAACTTCTTTAAGAAAAACGGCATGGCCATGCTTCTGACTCTTGGTGGAATACTCACTGGGATAGTAACAGTATTCCTTATTGCCGCACTTCCTGCTATTTTTAGCTTCTTAAACCTTGGCAATATGGCCCAAGTGCTTCTTCAAATTGTTAGATGGACATTACTTGGAGCTTTGATTGTGACGGCCCTTAGTGTTCTTTATCGGTGGGCCCCTGATAGAAAAAATGTGAGTTGGAGGTGGATCACCCCAGGTTCGTCATTGGCGGCCATTGTGTGGTTGGTCGCCTCAGGTTTATTTTCCTGGTACGTCTCTAATTTTGGCAATTACAATAAAACATATGGCAGCTTAGGGGCAATTGCGATTCTCCTGGTTTGGCTGTCACTTAGTTCATATGTATTTCTATTAGGTGCTGAGCTCGATTCAGAATTGGAGAGGCAGGCCGGAATGAATCAAAAGGAAGGTAAAAGAAGGGTTGTTACCTAGATTAAGTTTTGGTCTTGACCCTGTACTATGGTACGGGGTATAAGATGCCTTCATGAAAGAGAAACTTACCATCGGAAAGCTTGCCCAAAAGGCAAATGTTGGCGTAGAAACAGTGCGCTTTTATGAAAGAAAAGGGCTTATTAAGCAGCCTTCCAAGCAAGGTGGCTTCCGCCACTATCCAGAAGACTACATATCCAGAATAAAATTTATAAAAAGATCCCAAGAGCTTGGCTTTACGCTCAATGAGACTTCTGAACTACTAGAGTTGAAGCTTGATAGTAGTGCGAAGTGTTCAGATGTACTTGAACGTACTCAGGCCAAAATTGATGAAGTTAATGAAAAGATCGAAGATCTAAAAAAAATGAAAAAATCACTTAAGCGGCTGGCCGTATGCTGTGAAGATACCGACGTCTCCTTAAGTGAGTGCCCTATATTAGACCATTTCTAAATTTCAAAAAAGAAGGACAACTATGAAAAATGTTTTATTTCTATGTACTGGCAACTCATGCCGTTCGCAAATGGCCGAGGGCTGGGGAAAAGCACTGAAAAGTGACAAGTTTAATTTTTTCTCTGCAGGTACTAAAAAACACGGATTAAATCCAAGAGCTGTAGAGGTTATGAGCGAAGTTGGTATCGATATCAGCAAGCATGAATCCAATACAACAGATGAGTTGGCAGAGAAAATGGATTTTGTTTTTACTGTTTGTTCCGATGCAAATGAAAATTGTCCATTTTTCCCTGGTGGAAAAATAATCCACGTGGGTTTTGATGATCCACCAAGACTTACAAAAGAGATGACAGACGAGGACGAAATCCTTCCTGTTTATAGAAGAGTGAGAGATGAGATTAAAAAGCTAATTGAAAATATTGAAACGTATACAGAGGCAAAATAATGAGTAGTGACGAAAAACAAATGGGATTTTTTGAGAAGCATCTTACATGGTGGGTTGCCATCTGTATTGCTGTTGGAACTTTACTAGGAAAGCTCTTTGGAGATTCTATCTCTGTTGTAAGTGACATGAATATTGCAAATGTAAATATGCCTGTTGCAATTCTTGTTTGGTTTATGATCTTTCCGATGATGGCGCAGGTGGATTTTACCTCCGTAAAAAATGTTGGTAAAAACCCAAAAGGACTATACCTAACACTTCTCATTAACTGGGTAATAAAGCCCTTCACAATGGCCTTCTTTGCATGGGTCTTCTTTGATAAAATATTTCAGGCATGGATTACTCCTGAACTTGCAAAAGAGTATATTGCAGGTGCAATCATCCTAGGAGCAGCTCCTTGTACTGCTATGGTTTTTGTATGGTCTTATCTTACTGATGGAGATCCAGGATACACACTAGTACAAGTTAGTGTGAATGACTTGGTATTATTGGTTGCTTTTGTACCTATTGTTAAACTGCTTTTGGGTGTAGCAAATATCGACATTCCGTATGATACGCTTATTCTGTCTGTTGTCGTCTTTGTCGTTGTCCCGCTTGCTGCAGGTGTTTTTGCAAATCGTTTCTTAACGGCAAAATACGGACACGATTGGTTCACTAATATTTTCATGGCAAAGCTTAAAAACTTCTCCATTGTCGCTCTACTGTCTACTTTGGTCCTGCTGTTTGCTTTTCAAGGTGAAAAAATTGTTGAATCACCGATGCAGATTCTTATGCTTGCAGTGCCTCTAACAATTCAAACTTACTTTATCTTCTTTATTGCATGGGCGATGGGTAGAAAGCTGTGTCTACCGCACAAAGTTTTGTCCCCAGGGGCCATGATTGGTGCGAGTAACTTCTTTGAGTTGGCCGTAGCTGTGGCAATTGCGCTCTTTGGTCTGAACTCCGGTGCAGCTCTAGCTACTGTAGTTGGTGTTCTTATCGAGGTTCCAGTTATGTTGAGTTTGGTGAAGTTGAGTAATCGCTGGAAATATTAAACTTGGCAATACAAGTGGTGCAAGTTACTTTTTTAATATGATAATTAAGAAACTTAGCACCCAAGACTTTTTATTTTTATTTACTACATTGGCGCTTCCTCTGGCATGGATGATGTCGCAAGCGCCAATATTTCAAAATCCAAGCTATCATAACTTTGCAGACCAGAGCCTTATAGGTGGGATTCCTCACTTTTTTGATGTCGCGACAAACGTACTGTTTTTATTGGCAGGCATTTATGGTGTGCGTGAGCATTTACGAAATAAATTTAGTATTTCAAAACTAGGACTTGTCCTTGGAGTGATTCTAGTGGCTCCAGGTTCGGCCTATTATCACCTTCAGCCAGATAATGAGAGGCTACTTTGGGACAGGCTACCTATGGTTATTGGGTTCTGTTCACTAATGAGTTGGCTATTGGTCGCATATTTTAAAATTAAAAGAGAGAAGCTTTTACTGTCTATAATTAACATCATAGGCCTGAGCTCTCTTATTGTTTGGGTTTGGACAGGAGATCTTCGCTTTTACTACTGGGTTCAGCTGTCTCCAGTTGTTCTGCTTCTTTATTTAGGTATTTTTAAGGGAGAGTTGTTTACAAACAGGGCCATGATCTTAGGTGCTTTTGTATGTTACGCTGCAGCAAAACTTACTGAGAAGTATGATATCGCTATCTTTGAGAGCTTGGGGTTGAGTGGGCATAGCGTTAAACATGCACTTGCAGCCCTTGCGGTACTTTTATTGGTAAAACTCGATGTAAGGCCTAGTCTTACAACTTCTCACAACTACTAACTCACTTTAAATTCTCAGTCATTATTGGTATGAATACGGCTCTAAGGAGCCGTTATGAAGTACTCGCTAAGCGCGTTTATTCTATATATTACATTTCAAGTAAGTGCCTTCGCCAATCCATTTGATCGCGACCTTAAGATCGCTTACCAAAATATCTCTAACTTAAAACAACTTGTAGTGGCCTTTAAGTCATTAAGACCTACATTTGAAAAGTTAGAGAGTCAGAAAAGGCTAGATCACAATGAGACCTTTCAAGTAAAGAGGGTCTGGGGCCGTATATTTGATATGCGCGTGACCTTGAATACCTTAACTCAAACTTATCAGGGGAGAAGGTTTGAGGACCTTCAAGAGGATTCTAAGGCCGCACTAATTAAGTTCTCAAGCACACTTGCACTTGTAAACTCAGGTGCTGAGGTTTCTAAGTTTTTATGGGATATGCCTCGATCGCATAAAATGCTAAATGAACTTCATACTAACTATCCTGTTGGTAGTCTCGTTTCCTATGAAAATCAAATTTTTGAAATGTTTAAAGTTATGCCAATGGAGACCAATCTTCCAAGCTTTTTTCCTGCAGTGGATGTCGAGGAACAAGCACTTGAAATGGCCCATATGAGCTTTCTCTCATTTAATTCAGAGATTGAAACCAAGTTAAAGAACATACAAGAAGAAGAGATATTAAAGTTTGAACAGGCCACCAAACCGTTTTTAAATAACATTCAAAACAAGTGGGAAGTATTAAAGCGATTTGAAATCTTTAAGTTGAAAAAAATGTTTTTGGCCACAGTCAAAAAAGTAAGTGTTTGGCTTGGAGATACGAAACTTAAAAGAAAAGATGGCGACTTCTACAATGGTAAAACTCTTATAAAACTTGATCAGGCAATAGAGTTTGAAAAGAGATTGGAAAGTGGTGATATCATGATCTCGAGAACCAATTGGTTTCTCTCAAACGCTTTTCTGCCTGGCTTTTGGCCACACTCCTTCATCTATGTTGGAAACTTGGCAAAGCTAGAATCATTAGGAGAGGATGAAGAGGTTGGTCGCTTCTATCGAGCGAAGTGTGAAAAAATGAATCTTAATTGTGATAGCTTTGTAAGTTATCTAGGTGGGTCAAATCAAACTTCCAAGGCCTTTGCTGATTATTTAACTAAGGCCAAAGATGGACATGAAAAAGTTTTAATCGAAGCCACTAGTGATGGAGTTCACTTTTCATCTATTCGTCATACATTTCTTAATGATTTCCTTGCTGCCATGAGACCTAATGTAACTAAATTAGACAAGGCATTGGCCATAGAGGAGAGTATGAAGTTTCATGGCTTTCCGTATGACTTCGATTTTGATTTTGACACTCATAGCTCTCTTGTTTGTTCAGAACTTGTTGCCAAGTCTTATGCTCCTAATGCGAATAAAAACGGTGTGACGTTTGATTATGACCGTAAAAACGGAGTCTATGTTGAAGAGTACCTTAAGAGATACTCCCTTCCTGTTATTGGTATCGCTCAAAAGATGGTAGACGAAAATGTCCATTACCTAAGATCTTCTGAGCTTGATTTTGTTGGATTCTTGAAAGGTGTACGCAAGGATGGTAAGGCCGTTCTTGCTTCTGAGGATGAGTTTTACGATTCTGTTAAATGGCCTAAGTGGTCGTTTATGCAATAATGGCCTAATCTTTACTTGCACAAATGTCGGATCAATAAGCCTATAGTTGTCTGAAATGAACTTGTTTGGCAGACTCACGCTCGATGGAAGAACAACCGATCGAGCAAATTCATGGTGATGCATATGTACAACGTCTTCTTGAGCGTACTAAACTCAACATATTAACTTA
>JAGSHJ010000004.1 GCA_023954595.1 Bacteriovoracaceae bacterium
CAATCATTTATAAGTGGTGTCATAGAAAAAATCAAAAAGGCCCAAGAAATTAAAAAGACATCTGGCCTTAACTTTCACATTCAAGTTGACGGCGGAGTAAACAATCAAAACGCCCCAACACTTATCAAGGCCGGAGCAACCATGCTTGTTGCCGGCTCCTACATCTTTGGAACAGAACAAAGCGATTACTTAAATCGTGTTGAATCTTTGAGGTAAACAATATGCAAGCTAAAACTTATCAAATTGACGGTAGAAATCTGTCAATTGAACAAATCTATGAAATCTCTGTAGCACGTGCAGGAGAAGTTTCTGTTGAACTTACTAGTGACGCGCGTGAGAAGATCCTTGCTTCCCGCAAGTACGTGGACAACATTGTAAAAGAAGGTAATCCCGTATACGGAATCAACACAGGCTTTGGTGCCCTGTCTGATAAATTTATTGAAGAAGATGAACTAGAGACTCTTCAGTTCAACCTCATTCGTTCACATTGTACAGGTGTAGGACAACCATTTAGTAGACTTGTCACTAGAGCTATCATGCTTCTTCGTGCTAACTGCCTTGCTTCTGGCTTCTCAGGAGTTAGTATTGAGTGTATCGAACTTCTACTAGACTTCATTAATAACGATATTACCCCAATTGTACCTGAGAAAGGTTCTGTTGGAGCATCAGGAGATTTAGCACCATTGAGTCATATTGCTTTATGTCTTATTGGAGAAGGCGATGTTGAATTCGGTGGAAAAGTAGTAAGAAGTGAATTCGCAATTGATCAAATAGGTAAAAAGGCCGTCGTTCTTAAGGCCAAAGATGGACTTGCTCTAATCAATGGTACTGCAGTTATGGCCGCACTTGGCTCTTTGGCCCTTTACGAAGCAAAAAGAGTTGTGAAGATTGCTGACATTGCAACAGCAATGACTCTTGAGGCCGTTAGAGGAACAAAGCGTGCATATGACTATGATATATCTCTATTAAAACCTCACCCAGGACAGCTTGCCGTAAGTTCTAACTTGAATAAACTTCTAGAGGGAAAAAGTGAAATCGGTGACTCACATAAAGATTGTGGAAAGGTACAAGACCCCTACTCCCTTCGTTGTGTGCCTCAAGTTCACGGAGCTATTAGACAAACATTAAAGCATGCTGAAGAAGTTCTAAATTATGAACTTAATTCGGTAACAGACAATCCACTTATTTTTATAGATAAAGACAAAGTTGTTTCTGGTGGAAACTTTCATGGCGAGGCGATAGCACTTGCAATGGATTACCTAGCAATGGGTCTTTCTGAACTTGCCAACATTGCCGAGCGTAGAGTTGAGAAGATGATGAACCCTAGCTTTTCAGACCTACCCGCATTTTTAATCAAAGAGTCTGGTTTAAATTCAGGTCTTATGATTGCACACGTTACGATGGCGGCACTAGCATCAGAAAACAAGTACCTTTGTCACCCGGCCTCTATTGATTCAATCCCAACTTCCACAGATAAAGAAGATCATGTTTCTATGGGTGTAACCTCTGGTAGAAAACTGCTTGAGGTTTTGAAAAATGTTAAGACCTGTCTTGCAATTGAGTTTCTATGTAACACACAGGGACTCTATCTTCTTAGACCGCTCAAAAGTAATGAGACCTTGGAAGAGGTATACGCACTTATACGCAAGCATGTTGCACCAATTGATAAAGATAGAGTTTTTTCTCACGACATTGAAAATATTTTAAAGCTAGTTAGTAACTTTGAGATATTAAATGCAGTTGAAGAAAAAACAGGCGAACTACACTAAAAAGATTACGGAGAAAATTATGAAAGAGAACAATATTCCACTTCCACCAACTGGCCCAGAACTTAACTGTAAAGGTTGGCATCAAGAAGCTGCACTTAGATGTCTTCTAAATAACCTTCATCCAGAAGTAGCGGAAGATCGCGACAATCTTATTGTTTACGGTGGTAATGGACAAGCGGCCAGAAACCATAAAGCACTTAATGACATCATTGAAACTCTTAAGACATTGGAAAATGACGAAACAATGCTTGTTCAATCAGGAAAACCTGTTGCAGTTTTTCCAAGTAACCCTCAAGGGCCAAGAGTTTTAATTGCAAACTCAAACCTTGTTCCAAACTGGGCGAACTGGGATCATTTTAACAAGCTCAAAGATGAAGGCAAAATGATGTATGGCCAAATGACGGCCGGTTCTTGGATTTATATTGGCTCTCAAGGAATACTACAAGGAACATATGAAACATTTATGGCCGCAGCGAAAAAGCATTTTAATGAAGACTCGCTAAAAGGAAGACTTGTATTATCAGCAGGCATCGGCGGCATGGGTGGAGCCCAACCTCTGGCAGTTAAAATGGGTGAAGGCGTATTTTTAGGCTGTGATGTTGATGAGAGTAGAATCCAAAAAAGACTAGACTCTAAATACACTGATGTTCTTGCAAGTAGTTATGAGCAAGCAATTGAATTGGCATTAGAAGCAAAGTCTAAAGGTGAGGCCAAATCAATCTGCGTTGTTGGAAATGCTGCTGAGTTTTTTAAATTTGTCCTTGATCAAGGTGTAGTACCTGATCTAGTTACCGATCAAACTTCAGCTCATGACCCACTTAATGGATATGTTCCACATGAAATGACTCTCGAGCAAGCTAATGAGCTTCGTGAAAAAGATCCTAAAAAATACACGGAGCTATCCTACGCTACGATGCAAGCTCATGTTCAGGTTATGTTAGACTTTATGGCCAAAGGCTCACACGTCTTTGATTATGGTAATAACCTTAGAGAGGGTGCAAAGATTAACGGACTAGAGAACGCTTTCGACTTCCCTGGATTTGTACCAGCATATATTCGCCCACTATTTTGTGAAGGCTCTGGCCCATTCCGTTGGGTTGCACTATCGGGAGATCCAGAAGACATCTTTAAAACCGATCAGGCACTAAAAGAATTGTTTCCTGAGAATACTCAACTACATAACTGGCTTGAAAAAGCTCAAAACATGATTCAATTTCAAGGACTTCCATCCAGAATCTGTTGGCTTAAGTACGGTGATAGAGAAAAGGCCGCATTGAAATTTAACCAAATGGTTAGAGATGGTGAACTTAAAGCACCAATTGTAATCGGTCGTGATCACCTAGACTGTGGAAGCGTTGCCTCTCCAAATAGAGAAACAGAAGGAATGAAAGATGGAACTGATGCAGTTTCAGATTGGCCATTACTAAATGCAATGATCAACATTAACAATGGAGCAAGTTGGATCAGCTTCCACCATGGTGGCGGAGTTGGTATGGGCTACTCTCAACACTCCGGTATGGTTATTTGTGCTGATGGTTCTGAAGAAATGGATATTAGGCTCTCACGTGTTCTTAATTCCGATCCAGGTATGGGTATTGCGAGGCACGCAGATGCTGGATATGAAATCGCACTAGAAGTAGCTAAAGATCCTTCTACTAAAATAAAGTTTCCTTCACTATGAAGCTTCTAAAAAACATTAAAGAACTTGCAACTCTAGAGGGCGCCTTTCAAAAGGACGGTCGCTCTCTATCTCCTTCAGACCTTGGGATAAAGAAAGCTGCTGCCTTAGTTATCGACCAAGGCAAGATTCTTTGGGTAGGACAAAGTGATCAAATACCCCAAGAGTATTCAAATATTTCATCTGTTGATTGTTCTCAATACGTCATCACACCACAAATTGTCGATTCACACACTCATACAGTATTCGGTGGCAATAGGGCCTTTGAATATTCTATGCGTTTAAATGGCGCCGACTATGAAGCGATCGCTAATGCTGGTGGTGGAATTCTCAGTACAATGGAGAACACTAAAAAAGAAAGTGAAGAGCAATTATTTAAAGATGCATGTGAACGTATCGAACGCATTCACAGCTATGGTGTCGGAACTTTAGAAATTAAAAGTGGCTATGCACTCGACTACGAAAAAGAGAAAGAAATAAGCAGACTTATCCACAAACTGAAACAACACTTTAGTGGAAAAGTGGAGATATTTAATACCTACTTGGCAGCTCATGCAGTTCCCAAAAATTTCAAGAGCTCAAAAGAGTATCTTGATTCAGTTGTTATACCTCTTCTTATAGAGCTGTCTGATGAGAATATAATAGATGCTGTGGATATATTCCATGAGCAAGGTTATTTCGATGAGAGCGATACTCGCTCTTTGTTCAACAAAGCAAAAGAGCTCAATATACCTATTAAAATTCACGCTGATGAATTTAATGACAACAACGGTGCTGCAATTGCTTGCGAATATGAAGCACTAAGTTGTGATCATCTGCTACAGACATCAAAAAAAGGTATAGAAGAGCTATCTAGAAGTAAAACTGTAGCGACTCTTCTTCCTGGGACAGCTTTCTTTCTAGGAAAGAAGCTTGCTAATGCTCGCGAGTTTTTAGATGCAGGGGCCAAGGTAGCGCTAGCAAGTGACTACAATCCAGGTTCTTGCCACTGTGACAATCTCGTTTTACTAGCATCACTTGCTGGAAAAAACTTAGAAATGAATATCACGGAAGTTTGGGCGGCAATTACCCTCAACGGAGCTGCTGCACTTGGTAGATACAATCAAGGGGCAATTGCTAAAGGGCTTGACGCTAAATTTAGTGTATTTAAATGCAATAGCTTAGATGAAATAATATACAGCTGGGGAAGAAACTTTGCTGTTAATCCTCAGCAAGCTTTAGATCTAGAAGAGCTATAAACTTCTTATTCATAAAATCAAATTCCCGGTTTTCAAAGTGGATCACTTTTCCTTTGTGAAAAACAATGGAGGCCGGAATTTCATTTATAAAGAACTTTGATGTAATTTCACTGTCCTTGTCTGCAACAGATTCAAAGTTAAGTGCTAGCTTATCCTCTGTTTGTTTAATTTCTTTTTTCTGGTTCTCACTATTATTATTTACACCTAGAACCAGGATCTTTTCCGGACCATATTTATCAACCAATTTTTTAAGTGTTTCAAACTCTGACAGACAAGGTCTACACCAACTGGCCCAAAAGTTTAAAATCACAATAGGCTGCTTAACGTTTGATAATTTGTGCTGAGTGCCCTTAGTGGTTTCTAATGTCAAATTTGCATAATTTACTTGATAAGACTGCACCTTTTCAGTTGAGATGCTCAGCTTACTAGCAGAAGAAGAATTACCGTGAAGAGACATCTGAGCTACGAGTAACACAGCGAAGATGCAAGATGCGATTATTATCGGAAAAAATTTCTTTAATTTTTGCACATTAGTACCCATACAATTTTATATTATAATTTAACCACATCTAATACAAAGGGTAAATTCTCCCATGCAATATAGCACTTCACAAATTGATAGATCTAAAATTATTAAGAATCAAAAGGGTCAAAGTTTGGTCGAGTTTGTCTTATTGCTTTCCATAATAATGCTTCTTTCGCTTGGCTTCTTAAAAACAGTCAATACAGGAGTGTCCACCTATTGGCTTGGAATGGGACAGATGCTAGTTGAAGATAATTCACAACAGTTACAACTGAGGTAATATGAAACGCTACATTCTATCAATAGATCAGGGAACCACTGGATCTACTGCACTTTTATTAGACTCGAAATCATTTGCTGTCGTAGACAAGGTAAATCATGAGTTTCCACAAATTTTTCCAAAACCCGGTCAGGTTGAACATAACCTAAATGATATCTTTGACTCAATAAGGCGCTGTGTTTTAGATGTTTTAAAAAAAGCAAATGTAAACGGCGAACAAATAGAGTGTATCGGAATTACTAATCAAAGAGAGACTGTGTGTGCTTATGACAGAGACGGCAGACCTCTTTGTAATGCCATCGTATGGCAAGATAGAAGAACGGCAGAGTATTGTGCACAAAATCGAAAAAGTTATGAGAAGTTCAAAGACAAAACAGGACTTCCCCTAGATCCATACTTTTCAGGAACTAAAATGCGGTGGATATTAGACCACTGTGAACAAGCAAAGGACGCGTTGATTGAAGGAAACTTACTCCTATCTAATATCGATGCTTTCTTACTCTATAAATTAACAGGGGGAAAAAGCTTTAAGACTGAACCCTCAAATGCATCAAGAACTCTGCTCATGGATCTAGATACCACTGAATGGTCTGATGAATTATGCGAATTTTTCGATGTGCCCAAGACAACCCTACCCGAAATAAATGATTCTTTTGGCGAATTTGGTCAAACCAAAGGTCTAGACTTTCTACCAGACGGTATCAAGATTTCTTGTATCCTAGGAGATCAACAGGCGGCCCTTTTTGGTCAAGCGGGCTTCAAAGAGGGTGAACTCAAAACGACATACGGAACAGGGGCCTTTATTGTTTTAAATACTGGTGCTAACAAAATCAAAAGCTCAAATGGACTATTAACAACAATTGCATTTAGGCATAAAGGCGAAACAAAATACGCCCTTGAAGGCTCAAGTTACATTGCTGGTGCTGCGGTACAATGGCTAAGAGACAACTTGAAAATAATAAAAAATGCATCAGAGATTGAAGCACTAGCAAGCAAGGCAGATGATGATGGCATGGAACACGTTATGTTTCTTCCCTTCTTTACTGGAATTGGCTCGCCGTATTGGAACTCAGATGCAAAGGCCGCAATCATAGGTCTAAGTAGAGACACAAACAACACTCATATCGCTCGCGCAACTTTAGAGGGAATGGCACTTTCAATAAATGATTCAATTCAGGCCCTTCTTGCAGATAGCCCCACTAAGGTAAACTCTATTAAGGTCGACGGTGGTGCATGCCAAAACGATCTTTTAATGCAGATACAGGCCAATTTTTCTAATATTCCTATTGTGAGACCCTCCATTATAGAGACTACCGCATATGGAGTAGCGCTGGGTGCCTTGGTTGGAATTGACCAATTAGAAATGGGCCAAATTGAAGATCTATGGAAAGAAGACAGGGTATTTAACGTTGAAAAGAGGTCTTACTTCACAGCTAAGCAAAAGCAGTGGAAAGACTATATATCCCGAGTATTTTAAAAAATGATTAGCCTTCTATTTATAGAAGGCTATTCAAGCATTTTTAGAAACGCAGTTTCAGAAAGAATTGGTATCGCTAATTGCTTTGCTTTTTTAAACTTGGAAGAGCTACTCTCAACATCATTTGTTATAAGATAATCCGTAGCAGATGTAACACTGCTAACTGCAACTGCACCATTTTCTTTTATTATTTTTTGAAGATCAGCTCTTTTCATACTCAAGCTGCCTGTTATACAAAATTTCTTACCAGCAATTTTTGTATCAGTTTTCACCGAGCTTTTTTTAACTTCAATACCTTTTTCCAACAAACTCTCAACTAATGGTATCTTTGATTGTAAGGACCTAGCGAATTCCATTGAAGATTTTTCAGCAAACGACTCTATCTCAATGAGTTTTTCAGGTGTAAGGGACTTTATCTTTTCCCATGTATCAAAACCATTATGGACGATCTTTTCACACTTATTGAAAGCTCCACCACTAATGCCAAGCGAAGCTAGTAATGTGGTAAGTTCAACCTGCTTAGAATCTTCAATACTATTTACGATCTTGCTTGCTAACTTCTCCTTAACCTTATCCATTTGCATAAGTTTTTCAACATTCAGATCATAAAGAGAAGGAATATCTTGGATCACTTTAGCATTAATCAATTCTTCCAAACGCTTATCACTTAAGTTTTCAATTCCCATTTTTCTAATAAAGTTTAAGATTTCATCTTTTACTTTTTCTGGGCAAGTTGGATTTTTACAAACTAAGCGAATATCCTCAACATAAGTCTTTTCAGAACAACTTGGACACACTTCCGGATAACTAAACTCATTTTTAGAAGACTCAACAACATCTATAAACTTAGGGATAACTTCGCCACTACGAATGATGTTAATTTTATCACCCTTTTTAAGCTCAAACTGTCTAACCAATCCAAAGTTATGCAGCGTAACTCTAGATACCTGAGCACCACTCAACTCAACCTTTTCAACATTTGCCACTGGAGTTAGGATTCCATTTCTTGAGACTTGCCAAGAAATGTCTTTGATAACCGTTGGCTTCATCTCGCCTTCAAATTTAAAAGCAATCTTATATCTTGGATGGTGTGCAGTCTCACCTAGCCTGTCGTGAAGCTCTAAATCATTAAGACTGAAAACGAGACCATCGATTAAATAATCCCCTTGAGACATGAACTCACGAGCTTCATTTATCTGTATCTCTAATTCTTTATTACTCTTTGCTTTATTAAATTCAGGTGTTTCAAAGCCAAGATTTCGTAAGAGTTTAAACTTTTCTTCTTCCGTTTTTAGTTGCTCTTCTTTGGATATGAACTCAAATGCTTGGAAAGATAAAAATCTAGCTAGTTCAATATTTTCTTTTCTTCCAAGTAGGCCTGCTACAATATTTCTTTGAGAAGTTGGTTTTTCTAGATTTAGCTTCTCCATCTGCTGAGATAGATGAATGAAGTCCTCTTCCCTACAAAAGATCTCACCACGGACCTCAAAGTCTTTTTCATACTCTGCAATAACTTTAGGAACATGCTCTATATGCAAAACTTTACTCGTTATCTTTTCTCCAAACTTGCCATCGCCTCTTGTTTTTGCAAGTACTAAGCGACCTTTCTCATATATTAATGAACAACTTGAACCATCTATTTTAAACGTAGAAATAAGCTCTCTTGCATCCATCCACTTCGTCAGCTCTTCCAACTTGTAGGTTTTATTTAAAGACAGCATTTTAGAATTATGTTCCACTTTTTCAGACTTAAAAAAGTTTGTTCCTACAAACGTTAATACAGGATTATGTGGATCTAGGAGCTTAAGCTTTTCTTCCAATTGATCATATTCGTAATCTGAGATTTCTGCTTTTCCCTGATAGTAGAGATTTTTGTGCCTTAGAAGTTCACCTTCCAGCTCTTTTATTTCTTTAATTTTTGTCATTTCAAGCTAGCCCTGAATTAGATTTTGAATTTCTGATTGTATTTAGTTAAAGATGCCTTCACCTTTCCGGCAAGAAAGACTGTAGCAATAATATTAGGAATGGCCATTAATGCGTAAGCGATATCTATCAAGCTTACTACAGCACTCATTTTTATAGTCGCACCGATTGCGATCGTAGCGCCATAAAACAAAATAAATGGTTTATCACCTAGGCCCCATCTTCCTCTAAAGAGG
Organism: Bacteriovoracaceae bacterium; assembly: GCA_023954595.1. Classification (GTDB taxonomy): domain Bacteria; phylum Bdellovibrionota; class Bacteriovoracia; order Bacteriovoracales; family Bacteriovoracaceae; genus UBA845. The sequence goes on from JAGSHJ010000004.1 coordinate 9,125, forward strand.
TAGTCCCAACACTTTTTATTATAATTTGCCATTCCAATCATTGTTGAAAAGGAAAATAAGAAAATGATTAAACCAAGTGAGTGCTTTCCGAACTCCCCAAGAGATTGGGTAAATGCAAATGTTGTCAGGTTAATACCATTCAACGCAATATCATCCATATTGGCAGCATCAATACCTACAAGAATTGTTAGTGCTGTCAGAGTACAAACAATAATTGTATCTATAAGTGGACCTAGCATCGCAACATAGCCTTCACTTACTGGCTCACTTGTTTTTGCATTACCATGTGCCATTGGTGCAGTACCAATACCTGCTTCATTTGAAAAAGCCGCTCGCTTAACTCCAGTCTGTATAACGTGCATAAGAGCATAGCCTGAAACACCTCCAGCAACTTGGCCAAAGCCAAATGCACTTTCAAAAATGCTCATAAACATTGGTATTATTGCTTCGTAATTCATTGCCAATACGCCCACGCAAAGTAGCACATATAGTACACTCATTCCTGGAACAACTTTTGAAGTGAAGCTTGAAATTCTTTTTAATCCACCCAAGAGGATATAGACAGTCACGGCCATAAAGATGAGACCTGTCCACATTGGTTCTAAAGAATAACTTGTATCTAAGAAGCTCGCCAATTGATTAATCTGAAAAAGTGCCAAGGTTCCAATTAGGCCAAAGAATGCAAAGGCCAAGGCCAAAGGTCGGAATGCCTTCCCCATACCTTTTTCAATATAATACATTGGTCCGCCCTGAACCTCACCTTGATAATCTTTCCCTCTAAACATTACAGCAAGACTACATTCAAAAAACTTTGTATTCATGCCTAGAATTGCAGATACCCACATCCAGAAAACGGCACCAGCACCACCTTGATGAATCGCAACTGCCACACCCGCGATATTTCCAAGGCCTATCGTCGCAGCAAGAGCGTTACTTAGTGCTTGAAAATGAGTTATCTGCCCTTGTGCATCTTTATCTTCGTGCTTACCAGTAACTAAGCTAAATGCGTGCTTTAGCCCTCTAATAGGTATTAGCTTTGAGAAGCTAAGTAGAATTATATTTGCGGCCAATAAAAAAATTAGAAGAGGTGTTCCCCAAACAAGGCCAGCTATTTCTGAAAGTAATTTTTCTATATCCATAATTAAAAAATAAACGATCCGCCAAACTTCAGTACGGTGTCCCTATAGTTCAGTTGAGTTGTGCTTCCACTATCAAACTTCACTGAGTTGTTTTGTGTTTCAAATGCCGCATCTAAAGAGATAAGCGGGCTGTATTGATACTTCAACCCTCCTCTAAATACCATAGAGCTTGAAGATTTTTCGGATCCAAAAATATTGTCCTCGTCATCAAAACTAGAAAACGGAATAAACTGAGCTCCACCGAAGATTCTTATTCCTTTTTGAAGTGGCATATTCCCGCCCACTCCTAAAAATATTCCTGATATGGAGTTTTTACCAAAGCCATCTGTAGATGATTCTTCTACGTCATACGAGTAACTAGCATAACCTGCTGTTAAGTTAATCTGCGGTCCGTAAAAGAAACCTAAAGGAAGATACTTATACCCTCCACCAATTTTAAGGGAGCCACTTGTTATACTCACCTCGCTTAAATTAAGAGAACCAGACTGCTCGCTTAATGTTCCTAGTCGACGTCCAAACTCCCCCATAACAAAATAATTTCGCGTCAGCCAGGCCTCTACTTCAGCACTTACGCCGTAGGTGAAGCCTGTTGCTTTGTTGTTATCGGCCGTATTAGTTCCTACAGAAGTTGAAGCGATATCAAAGTACAAAGTCAGAAACCCTAGCTTTCCAAATTGGTTGGCCTTTACTTCTGGATATGTCGTATCTTCTATAACCTGGCCTGGTGTTGATTCCTCAAAAACTACCCAGTCATTTGGCGAGACCTTGAGGTTACTCTCATAAACTTTTACAAGTCCCAACGCTTGGTTGTCATTGACGTTAAATACTTTTCCTCGAGCAAGTAGGTCAGTGTCCCACTCCACGACTTTCTTTAAAAGAGGGTGTTTGTTTTTACTAACAAACCTTCTAACTCTAAAGCCTTGGCCAACATCTAGTTTTAATTTTTTAGGATAAGTAAAAGTAAGTTGATCCCCTAAGACGCCTAAAACTTTTCCATCGTAAGGAATTGTTGTTTCATAAAGCTCCAGCCAACTTCTAACAGTTTGAACGATTTGGTCCGGACTTGTGTCTTGAAGAGTATCTTTTTCACTAAAATATATGTCAGTGCCATTCTCACCAACGATATCCATCTCAACTTTGACCTGGTTTACTTCATACTCAAGTGAAACACGAACTAGTGATCCAGCACTTGTTCTATTTGAGACAGTTGTTAATACCTTCGGGTCTTTAAGATGTTCCTGTAGTCGGTCGCGATACCTACTGAATACTTCAATCAATTCAGCACTTGATTTGTAATCACACCATTTGGATGTTTTAAGGTAGGTTTCAATCCCCTCATATACTTTATAGCCTAAGCTATTGCCTGCACTATCTGTAACAGGCAAAAGTAAGCAGTTACGCATACTAAAAGTATCTGCATAGGACGAAGAGATAAATAAAGCAGTAATTATCGCTAAGGCTATTCTCATAAATCTAATGGTAATTCAGGTAGATTGTGAACGTTTAAAGAGTTCTTTTCTTCTTCATAGATCTGAACAAGCATTTTTAATTCATCTACTTGCTCTGTTAAAACTCGATTTTCTTTTTTAAGCCTTTCATTATCAAGTCGCAATTCTAAGAAAACTTTCTCACTTTGGAGACTTGGGTCTTGATAGCCCTTTGCCCATACAAAGTATTTGCCATTTTCTTCTTTAAACTTAACTCGTTCGGCTTTTATATACCGGCGTACCGTTGAAACGGACTTTCCCTTATAATTGGCAAATTCCTGGATACTCAACCATCTTCCATCCATAGATAAAACCTTCCTTGTTTTGTCGGATTAAGTCGCAGCTTACCTAAATGATAGTTAATTCTTTCTGAATGCGCAAAATTTAATGCCGCCACGCTATGTTTTTTATATACGGTTTACTATAATCCTACTCACATGAGAAACATCAACCTAAATGAATTTAAGAATAAGAAAACCGCACTCGTATTATCTGGGGGTGTCGTTAAGGCAGCAGCCTGGCATCTTGGAGTAACTCTTGCCCTTGAAGAGCTTGGTTTTACCCTGAAAAGTAATAAAAATAGTGCCAGTGGTGAATTAAATGTACAAAGGTCCTTGGAGGTAAGCTCTTATGTAGGATCTAGTGCTGGTGCAATGATAAGTGTTTTTTTGGCCAGTGGACTAACACCTCAGGAGATTATTAATGGTGTTTTAGGGCTTAAAAAGGGTGAGATGAGAAAGCTATCCTATAGGGATATGTTTCACCTACATCGTCGAAAATCACGACCATTATACAATAGTGGTCATGGACTTTTTGAAAACTTTCCACGCCCTCTTAGAAGTCTACTTCAGCCATTCATTAGTTTTCCAGGGCTATTTAGCACAGAGGGTGCCCGCAACTATCTCATTGAAAATGTTTTAGCTGTAGACTCTTTTGAAGAGTTTATTCCGGATTTGTTTATCGTTGCAACACAACTTGACCACTCTAGGAAGGTTATATTTAGTAAATACAATTACCCTAATCCTTCCCATGACAGTACTGCTGTTTACTATACAGGCACTAAAGTCTCAGACGCAGCAGCAGCAAGTATGTCAGTACCACCTTTCTATGCACCCTATCCTGTACAAAACCAAGTAACAGGTGAAACTGATTATTATATCGACGGTGAAATTAGGGAGACACTATCTACGCATGTGGCCGAAGATAATAACTGTGACATTGTTATTAGTTCTTGGACCCATACACCTTATCATTTTCATGATGAAGTCGGCTCTTTAACAAACTATGGGCTTCCATCAATTGCTATTCAATCCATCTACTTACTCATACAAAAAAAGATTGTAGCTTCGAGGGCAAAACGAGCTACTGCCTTAGATATTCTTGATACAGTTTCAGGATATATGAAAAATGAAAAGTTTAACCCTACTCAAAGAAGAGACATCCTAAGTATTCTCGAGAGGAAATTGAACGTAAATCCAAATGTTCGTCTCATTGATATTTACCCAGACCATCACGATTATAAGCTCTTTTTTGCAAACTCCTTCTCACTCAATCCGGAATCGGCTGCTCATGCAGTAAAAGCCGGATATAAAAGGGCCATGCAAATTCTAAGTGAGCCTGAATTTTTATGAAATACTGCTATTTGCTCATAATCTTAACTTGTATAAATGCTTGGTCATTCACTAATCCAAATGCCTTTCTTAGCGAACTAATTGAAGTTGAAGAAACAATCCTAGATAATTCAATTAAGGCCAAGTCCAAAGGTGCACACTCAGCGATTAAGAAAGATCTTTTGAAAGTGATTTTAGAAGACAAGAAGGGTTTAATTGATGATGAGTTCGACATACCAGAATACTTCAAACCATCTACCTACTTTTGGTTTTCCGTTTATACGCAGTACAGTTCAAAACAGGTCGTAATTCACGATAAAGAAAATCTCGGTCTTGTATATAATGTCATGGACTTCGAGCCACTTTATGCTTCGAATATTAATAGATTTGCAAAGTCTAAACTTCAAGCCGATCTCTCACTTGAGCGAACAAAAAAAATTAAAAGCATATTAAGCAGACTACACTTAGCACCATCTAAATTAAATCCAGATGAGAAAGCAGTATTAAATAGTATTAAGTCCGCAGGTATTAAAATACCTAAGTATAAACGTTCAAAAAAGAAGCTTTTTCTAAGGCTTTCTACCCAAATAAGGACTCAAACAGGTCAAAGGGATATGGTCTACAATGGTGTATTGAGATCCCTTCCGTACCTGCCATTCCTACATAAACAATTTAAAAATTTTAAAATACCTAAAGAGCTTTTGGCCATTGCCTTTGTAGAGTCAAGTTTTAACCTTAAGGCCAGATCTTATGCTGGTGCAGCTGGTATTTGGCAATTCATGCCTCGCACCTCTGCTTCGTTTATGCCACGACGTTCTCGCTATATTGATTATCGAAGCAACCCTATAATCAGCTCTATAGCAGCCTTTCACTTATTGAAGCAAAACAAACAAATCCTTAAACGTTGGGACCTAGCTGTTCCTGCTTACAACTTTGGAACATCACACCTTGTTAGAGCACGCAGAAAATATAAAAAGAAGGCAACCCTTCCATATATTCTAGAAAATTATAAACATAGCTCTGTTGGATTTGCCTCTAAAAATTATTACTCCGAATTTCTCGCAATGGTCTATGCACTAGCTTATAAAGATTTGATTTTTCCACTAAGTGGATATGCAAAAAAAGACATGGATTTTAAACAAGATGATATTGGAATTTATGTAACCAAGTGTAAGGTTAGACCTAAAACCTTTTATAAGCTTCTTAAAAAGAATAGCCCAAATATCAAGCGCTTAAATAGTCACTTCATTAAAAACAATGTCACTTATAAGCGAAATAAAATTGTTATTAGTGATTTAAAACTCAGCTCAAAACGCTATAGAAAAATCACCGATAAAGAAATCTTGAAGTACTTTCCTAAAAACTATTACAAGGTAGCTAGAAAGTTAAAATGTGGTCGTTAATTAAAGTTGCTCTACAAGATAGTTAGATTGGGAGCAAAATGACTGTAGGTAATCTACAGAGTTATCAACATATTTGATCTTTATGTTAATCGTTCCCTGTTCTTCACCTAGAAGAAAAATTCTTTTTGATTGATCGCTTAGATCGTTATAGAAGACACCGTCAGTATCTAATATTCTCGCTTGAACTCCCATGCCTCCTCTAAAGGATGAACCATTATAGGAAAGCTCCTTAGCTTGTTTTTGAATATTCACCTGAACCATACAGTGATTACGCATCGAAAATACATCAAAGCTACTAAGTGCAAATTGCTTATATGCTTCACTTGGGACATCTATAAAGTCAGAATTCCATCTGCCCACAAAAATGCTATCTCTTTGATGTTTAAGTTCGTAATACTTTCTTGCACCTACAGAGTATAGAGCTTCTTTAATTTCAAGGCGATTTACAGTTTTCTTATTTATTTCGGACTCAAAAGCAAGGTCAATAACTTGGTCCTCATCCACACTTAAAAGCCCACTTTCTTTAGCTAACAGGTGTTCTTCGAATAGCTCAAAGCTATCTTTTTTCACGTGGTGATAGAAGTTGAAATCAAAATATAATTCATCTTCAACCAGGTGAATGATCTTACTCGTAACTTGGTTTTTGTAGGTCTTAAAGCTTAAAATTTTGTTTCCAGTTTCTACACCAACAAACATAATATATGAGTAGGCAGAATCACCCCTGTCCACAACTCTTAATGTTCTATCCAGGAATAATTTCTTTTCATACTTAGTAGAAACGTCAAAATCTGCATCTTCAGTAAGTTCATCTAATTCAATTAGTACCTGTGCTCCTAGACCCCTAAGTTGATTCTTTTTCAAGACTTCAGAAAAGCTATCAGTACTAATAAGTGGAACTGTTAGATTAACCTCTTGCTCTTCAAGCACTAAATCCATACTAGTTGGTAAGTAGCCACTTGAGAAAACAGTTGCTCTTCTCACTGCGTAGTCAGAACTTAAGTTCTCTTCTAAAACAACAGTACCATTTGACTCTGACCTTAAAATATCATCACGGTCATCTGCGAATCTTAGTTCAAAATTAGAAACATCTTCGAACTTTTTCGACACAAGAGAGTGTCCATGTCCATTTAATCTATATACTGATGTGTACTTTTGGTTATTCACTTTTTTAGCGAAGGCCATTTCAGCATGTGGATTAACTGGAACTTCTTTGTTTCCAATCTGTTGTTTTGAACTGCTCGCTACACTCACACCATTTTCATTTTTAAATCCTTTGCCCATGCCTTTCACTATTTCATTAATGATGGCATTTTTTGAAGGAGCTTTGCCTGTGTGGGTAGTGGCAATTTTTTCTACTGTGGTAAGATTCTTTTTGCCTGAAGTGGATGCTTCGTTATTTTTTGAGTAGTCAAAAAATACCAAGTCTTCTTCAGACTCTTTCACAGTTCCGCTGATATTCTTAATCTCTTCTGTTTGCTGGTTAGACTTTTCAGTGGCCGCCATGGCCGTAGAAATTCTGTCCAAGCTAGAAGGGAAAGACTTATCATTAGATGTATTTGATTGTTGTTCTTTATTATCAGTATTTGCAAGAAGTTGCGTAGTCACTTCTCCGATATTGATTGGGGCAAAGTTTGCCGCCAAGTTCATAGTTTCTATCTTAGTTACTTTCTTAAAGCCATAAAGTTTTACTGGCTCTTCACCATTAATTGTCTCTAATTTATTTACACTGCTTAATGTTTTAACTTCTAATGCGACAGAAGCTGTAGGTTGAACATTAATATTGATATTCTTTTTAACGGCAACATAATCGACCATTACCTCTTCAGATTCATTATTATGATCAGTATCGATTGTTGGAATAAAATCAGCTTCTTCTAATTCTAATGCTGCTACATCTAACTTAATGTTTTGAGGTAGTTCAACTACTGAATAAGATTGAGTGAATTCTCTTGGTGAAAACGTTAGGTTTTTTGGCGTAAAGGCACTGTCCAGCAGTTGAACTGCTGTTGTTACCATAAGCACTGAAAGTGCAAAAAATGAAATCATTACCTTTGCCATTAATAATAGTGTAAAAGATTTCAAAAATTTTTAAACCCAGGCAAAGCTATTTAGGGCACTTTGTGGCTAATCAACGCTATTTTGTGAATAATCAGGTATTTTATTTTGGATAGTCAGGAGCTTTTGGTCCTATAGGACCAAAAAAAATCGGCCCGTTAAGGCCGATTTATGATTACTTATTTAGATCTGCTAACTTTAGCCTTACATTTGCCCTATTAAGTTTCTGTTGAAACTTTATGTAGTCAACATCCGTAAGTGCATCAGAATCCTTAAGTCTAGATTCAGCTTTCGCCTTAGCAGCCTTAGCTCTTTCGATATCTATTTCTTCAGCTTTTTCAGAAGTTGAAGAAAGAATAGTCACCTGAGAGCCTAAAATTTTGCATAGGCCAGAGTGAACAGCAAAGTGTCTGTCACCAGACGAGGACTTTGCTGTCAACATACCTGAATCCAACTCAGTGATGAGATGGGTGTGGTCTTTTAAAACATTCATTTCACCCATTTTTGTAGGAACATATAGTTCATCACAGGCAAGCTGGTGAACTACAACTCCACTAGGCGTAAAAATATCTAGTTTATAATTGCTCATCAATTATCCTTAAAGCTTTTTGGCCTTTTCTTGCACCATATCCATTCCACCTACTAAGTAGAATGCTTGTTCAGGAAGATCATCGCATTTTCCGTCAAGAATAGCTTTGAAGCCTTCGATAGTATCTTCGATTTTTACAAATTGTCCCTTAAGACCTGTAAACTGCTCTGCAACAAAGAATGGTTGAGACAAGAATTTTTGGATCTTTCTTGCTCTAGCAACTACAAGCTTATCTTCTTCAGACAATTCGTCCATACCAAGAATTGCAATAATATCTTGAAGTTCATTGTATTTTTGAAGAACTTCTTGAACTCTTCTTGCAGTAGTATAGTGATCGTCTCCAACAATATCCGGAGAAAGGATTGTAGAAGAAGAAGTCAGTGGATCAACTGCAGGGTAAATACCCAAAGAAGCAATTGTTCTTGAAAGTTCTGTGGTTGCATCCAAGTGAGCAAATGTTGTCGCAGGAGCTGGATCTGTATAATCATCCGCAGGAACATAAACTGCTTGAATAGAAGTAATTGAACCATCTTTTGTTGATGTAATTCTCTCCTGTAGAGCACCCATTTCGGTACCTAGAGTTGGCTGGTAACCAACGGCAGAAGGAATACGACCAAGAAGGGCAGAAACTTCTGAACCAGCTTGAGTAAATCTAAAGATATTATCTACAAAGAAAAGTACGTCTTGTTTCTCTTCATCTCTGAAGTATTCAGCAACAGATAGACCAGTTAGTGCAACTCTAGCTCTTGCTCCTGGTGGCTCATTCATTTGACCATATACCAGAGCAGTTTTATCAATAACTCCTGACTCAGTCATTTCGTCAAATAAATCTCTACCTTCTCTAGTTCTCTCACCAACACCAGCGAAAACCGATAGACCACCGTGTTGAGTGGCAATGTTGTTAATTAGTTCCATAATAAGAACTGTCTTACCAACACCAGCACCACCGAATAGACCAATCTTTCCACCTTTTAGGTAAGGAGCAAGAAGGTCAATAACTTTAATACCTGTATAGAATGGCTCTAGTTTTGTTGATTGGTCAGCAAAAGTAGGTGCTGTTCTGTGGATATCATAAAATTTCTTAGCATTAACAGGACCTGCTTCATCAACTGGCTCGCCTGTAACATTAATAATTCTTCCTAGAACTTCTCTACCAACTGGTGCTTGGATTGGCTTCCCAGTATCCTGAACTTCTTGGCCTCTAGCCAAACCTTCAGTAGAGTCCATTGCAATTGTTCTTACCATGTTGTTACCAAGGTGAGCTGCAACTTCTACTACAAGATTCCAGTCGCTATCAGAAATAGCTTTATTTGTAATTTTCAAAGCGTTATTAAGTTCCGGCAATTTGCCATTGGCAAATTCAACGTCGATTACCGGCCCCATAACTTGCCTAATTGTACCTACATTTACTCCAGACATTGTGTATGCTCCTTAAGAGTTTAGAGATTCCGCACCAGATACAATTTCTGTTAACTCAGTTGTAATGGCTGCTTGTCTCAATTTATTAGCTGTTAGTGTTAAATTTTTAATCATATCTTTACTGTTTGTAGTCGCATTATCCATTGCTGTCATTCTTGAACCATGTTCAGCAGCAATAGCATCAAGGATGCTAGTAAAAACAGTTGTATTAAATACTTCTGGTACCAAGTTATCTAAGATAGTCTCAGCACTAGGCTCGTATTTAAAGTCCACAGGGAATTCCTCAGCAAGTTTTTCTTTGTCTTGCTCAGAAACCGCCATTGGAAGAATTTGAGAAACTCTAGACTCAAATTCGATAGCAGAAAGAAAAGAATTGTAAGCAATAAATAACTTGCCGACCTGACCCTTAACAAAAAGTTTTGCCAGTTCTTTTGCAATACTTTTTACTTCTTCAAATTCTGGTTCTGCTTTTTCAAACTTGAATGACTTCTCGCCTTCCACACCTTCTCGTGCCAGTAACTCTTTAACTTTTCTTCCAATAAAGTAGAACTTAATGTTCATATCTTTATTGTCGCTCATAAATCTTTTTACTTGCTTGAAAAGTTGAGAATTATAGCCGCCACACAGACCTTTTTCAGATGATACAATTAAAATTGCAGCTGTCTTATTGTCTGATTCTTTTAAAAACTCATGGCTGTAATCCTTTGCCAATGCTGACGCAGTTCTTACAGTTTTATCCAACTCATTAGAGTAAGGCTTGAATCCTTGAATTCTTGCCTGAGCTTTTGCAAGCTTAGCGGCGGACACAAGTTTCATGGCGCTTGTGATTTTCAAAGTACTCTTTGTACTTTTAATCCGCTTTTTTAATTCTTTTATATTCGCCATTTAAAGCCTCTAATTATTGGTAGTTAGCAGAGATAAAGCTTTGAATTGCTTCGTTTAGCTTTGCCTCGTTTTCCGCAGTAATCTGTTTTTGCTCTCTAATAGAATCTCTAACAGCAGTATGCTTTGTTTTGATGAAATCCAAAAGCCCAGCTTCCGCTTCTTGTACTTTCGCTTTTTCAACAGTGTCAAAGTAACCTTTGTTTGCAGTGTAAATAGAGATTACTTGGTCTTCAACGCTCATTGGTGAGTATTGTTTTTGCTTTAAAAGCTCAACCAATCTCTCGCCTCTTTCAAGTTGCTTTCTTGTTGCTTCATCAAGATCAGATGCAAATTGAGAGAATGCCGCCAACTCACGGTACTGAGCAAGGTCAAGTCTTAAAGTACCAGCAACTTTTTTCATTGCTTTAACTTGTGCAGAACCACCTACCCTTGATACCGAAATACCTACGTTAACTGCTGGTCTAACACCTGCATTAAATAGATCTGATTCCAGGTAAATCTGTCCATCAGTAATAGAAATTACGTTTGTAGGAATATATGCTGAAACGTCACCTTCTTGAGTTTCGATAACTGGAAGTGCAGTTAAAGAACCAGCACCTTCTTCATCACTCATTTTAGCTGCTCTCTCTAGTAGTCTAGAGTGAACATAGAATACGTCCCCTGGGAATGCTTCACGTCCCGGTGGTCTTCTAAGAAGAAGTGATAGTTGTCTATAAGCTTGAGATTGCTTTGTAAGATCATCATAAACGATCAAAGCGTGTTTCCCACTATCTCTGTAGAACTCACCCATAGTACAACCTGAATAAGGAGCGATGTACTGAAGTGGTGCAGATTGAGATGCAGTAGCAGAAACGATAATTGTATAATCTAGAGCGCCCGCTTCTTTAAGCTTTTGGTAAACTTGTCTAACAGTAGACTGTTTTTGACCAATTGCTACGTAAATACAAACTACGTCTTTACCTTTTTGGTTGATAATAGTGTCAATTGCAACCGCAGTTTTACCTGTCTTTCTGTCACCAATGATTAGCTCTCTTTGGCCTCTACCGATTGGGATCATAGAGTCAATTGCTTTGATACCTGTTTGCATCGGCTCATGAACTGGCTTTCTTTTAATAATACCAGGAGCTTTGATTTCGATATTTCTATATTCGTTTGTTTTAAGCTCGCCTTGACCGTCAATTGGCTCACCGATTGAGTTAACAACTCTACCAAGTAGAGCGTCACCAACTGGAACCTGAACGATAGTTTCAGTTCTTTTAACAGTAGAACCTTCTTTAATCTCAGAGTAGTCACCAAGAACTGCGATACCAACGTTATTAGTTTCAAGGTTAAGAACCATACCTTTAACGCCGTTTTCGAATTCTACTAGCTCTCCGGCCAATACATTTTTCAGACCAAATACTCTAGCGACACCATCGCCAATGGTAAGGACTGTACCAACTTCGCTTACATCAAGTCTTGATTCGAAATTCGCGATTCTGTCCTTGATTATTCCCGTAATTTCTTCAGGTCTCATTGTCGTGCTCATTCATTTTTCCTTTATTAGTTATTCACCTATAATTGATTCTTTGAAATGCTTTAATTGATTGTCTACAGATGCGTCCAATTGCAAATCTTCAATTGTAACTTTATAACCTGCTGTAACGTCATCAGATTTTTTATAAGTAAGAATCGGTTTTTTATCACCGATGTAATCTTTAAGTGCTGCTAGTAACTTGTTCTTGTGATCTTCAGAGATATCGCCCTCAGACCCAACGATTTCACCACGTAAAAAGCCCTTTTCCATATCGTCTTTAACAATGATTTCCTTAAAGATAAGAGGGAAAAGACCGATTCTCTTTTGCTCAATCAGGTACTTCACAGCAGTCACCAACAATGATGAAAGTTTCAGTTTTTTAGCAATATCTTCAAAAACTAAAGTTTTCTCTTCAATTGTGAACACGTCTAAGAACATTAGGTTCTCAAGTTCATTTGAAGCATTTATTGTTTCTGTTAAGCGAGTTACTTCTTCAGCTATTTCAACATTGTTTTCTTTACCTAGCTGTACAAAAGACTCTGCATATACCTTGGCAATATTTTTTTCTTTCATTTTTTCAATCCTTCCAAAATACTATTGGTAGCGCTTGAGCTTAGCTCTGGATTACCTTTGATATAAGTTTTTGCTTTAGCAATAACAACATCAAGAAAGTTGCTATTTAGTTTGTTAAACGCTTCTTTCTTTTCAGCTGCTATCTTTGCAGAAGCATCTTCTTTCATCTTAGCAATTCTCTCATCGACTTCTTGCTTGTAGCTTGTCTCGTAACTGCTAATTGTTTGGTCAGACTCTACGAAAATTCTATCAATTTCTTGAGCAACATTTTCTATTTTCTTTGTCTGAGCTTGCATCATCATTTCAGCTTCTTTAGCTTTAACACTTGCTCTCTCAAGAACGTTTTTTATATTTTCAGATTTTTCTGAATAATAGTTTTTTAACGGCTTTTTCAAAACCCAAATTAAAAAGCTGAACAAAATAAACACGTTTACAAATGCTGGAATTAAATCAGCAGGAGAACCTGCTCCCTTACCGGCAGCAGTAGCGATACTGCTAGTCAAAGCTAGACTTGCTAGTAACAAAAACTTCATTTTAATCTATCCTTTGGTTATTTTCTGAACAAGAGAATTGGCCAATTGGTCAGCCTCGTTCATAACTTCATCTTTTTTTGCTTGAACTTCTTTCTGTACTTCAGCTCTAGAGCTTTCTACATACTTATTCACTTCTGTTTCCTGCTGACGGTATCTAGCTTCTTCAGCCTTTGTGATTTCCATCTTTCCAGCATCAACTTTTGACTTTGCTTCTTTATTTGCTGTTTTAATTTTCTCTTTGTACTCAGCAGAAAGCTTATTAACTTCTTCAAACTTTGCTTCTGCGTTTCCTTCGAGCTTTACAGTCTTCTCCACCCTGGTATCCAGTATTGCTTGTAAATGGTTAAAGAAACCAAACTTTGCAACTAAGAAGACAATAACGAAAATGGCAAATTGGTAAACAAGTGATTCATTTGCTCCAAGTTGCTGGAAAATAGCGACAACTGCGTCCATAAAAGTACCTTAATGAAATTTAGTTTTTTGACAGTGTTATTGAATATTCTGAACCAGAAAATTAGTCAAGCAGTTCTTATTTTTTATCTTTCATTTTAGTGATTCCATGAAAAATAACACCTTCTTCCACAATTAGACTTGGAGAAGTAACAGTGCCCTCAAATCTGGCTGGTTTTCTAATTTCGACTCTGGAGGTTGCTTTGATATTCCCCTTAACCGTTCCCGATATAAGGATCACATTAGCGTTGATATCAGCGTTTATAACAGCACCTTCAGAAACAATAAGTGTATCGTTAGAAAAGATACTACCTGTTACGACTCCTGAGATACGTACTACGCCGTTAAAGGAAAGGTTGCCTTCGAAACGACAACC
>JAGSHJ010000453.1 GCA_023954595.1 Bacteriovoracaceae bacterium
AAAAAGGACCGCTACGGACGATACCTTGGAGAGCTCTTTTTAGGAGATCGAAGCCTCAACCTTGAACTTGTGGAGCAGGGACATGCTCTAATTTATCGAAATTACGAGTTTCAGACTATCAAGCAGAAGGTAGACTATTTGGTTTCAGAGATGGCCGCTAAAAGAAAGAGGTTAGGGATGTGGAGTACATTTGGATTTAATGACCCGTACGTTCATAGAAGACGCAAAAGATTTAAATCTAGGAAACAATAAAAAATGCCTTCTTTCGAAGGCCCTTATATCAAATTAAATTTATTTGAGAATTACCAGGCTAATTTAACACCAGCAGTTGCACCAACAAGATCAGAACCAAGTCCTTTGTTAACTTGCGCAAATACGCGAACAAATGGAATGTTGAACTGAACACCACCAAAGGCTCTGAAGTTAGTTGCTTGCGGGCTACCATCAGCTTCTTCGCCAGCTGCTACATCTGCAGAAAAGCCTGTAGATGAGTTTGAAAGAGCACCATCAGCTCCAAACTCAATGTCAGAAGTACCAAGAGTATAATCAAAGGCAGCACCACCATAAAGAGTGAACACATATGCCATTCTCATATAAGTTGAAATTTCAACTGGGATAGAAGTTGTTTGAGTCTCAAGTGTGAAAGCAGCAAAACCATTGGTGAAGTCTGCAGAAGCACTTCCAGTTTCAACTGTTTGATTCTCTAGTTTCTGAGTTACATCAAGATTCATAGAAGCTCTCTGAATCCCTGTGTGAAGGTGAAGTCCACCCCATTCAAGCATGTAGCCTGGAACAATATCAACAGCATCAATTAGGCGGTATCTACCATAAACACCAAATGACTTTAGATCACCTTGTAGTTCTGTTTCATCACCGTCTTGATCTAGGTTATAGCTTAAAAAAGATACGAATAGGTCTAGTTTACTGAAGTCCACTGGCCCAATTTTATCAATTGGAAGAAGATCCATATTTAAACCGATAGTCAAAGCACCACCAAGGCCAATACCTTCAGCACTCTCTGGATCATCAGTTAGTTTATCTATGTCACCTTTAATTGCAGCACCAAAAGAAGGCTTTAACATGAAGTATGAAAAGGCTTCAGCGTAATCACTACCTTGACCCTTAAGTGCAAATGCGTTCGCTTCAGAAACCCCATCCGCGTACTTATCAATTGAAACGTCAGGTAGCTCGTCATAGTTTCTAATCTCATTCACGAGCTCACCACATTGACCGCTATTCTCATCTCCAGAGAAACCACCGCAATTTACGTTGGATACTGTAAATTGGAGAGAATGACCTATTAATGGTGTAAGAAGGGCCACAAACAACAGCTTTTTCATATATATTCCTTTTCTTGGTTCATGTTTGGGATGTTAAGAGCTTATTCGGCTGGTTCTGGTGGGTACTTAAGGATTCCTCACCTTAATTTTTGGGGCATGAAAAATTAAGGCTTTGTGTTCCATTTTGTTTAGTTTTCCTATATAAGTACTCAACTAAAAGGACATAGAAATGAATGAATTTGAAAAACTCGGCATTGACGAGGATTTTAACCCATATTACGCGGAGTTAGGTATCAAAAGACCTAATGAGGTCCAGTCTAAGGTAATCCCTAAGATGATGAAGGATCAGTCTCTAATCTGTCTTGCACAGACCGGATCGGGTAAAACGCTTTCCTATGCACTGCCAATTAGTGAAAAAATTAAACTTCTTGAGGATGAAAATGGTCTTCAGGAAGCAGCATCAAGACCATATGCAGTAGTAATCGCTCCAACAAAAGAACTTGCGACTCAGATCCAAGGTGTATTTAAAGGTCTATCTCACCATGTATGGCTAAGAGTTAGAACTATGCTTGGTGGAACAAAAGGTAAGTCCGCAAACCTTAAAGATCAAAGCTATGAAATCTTAGTTGCAACTCCAAACCGTTTGGCGAAGGCACTAAAAAATAAAGAAGTATCTTTTAGAAACTTAAAGTGGCTTGTTTTTGATGAGGCCGATCAACTCTTTGATATGGGCTTTAAAAAAGACGTAGAAGGCATGACAAAGTTTGTGGAGTTTGACGACACAACAATTACATTCTTCAGTGCGACTCTTCCTATTGAAGTTGAAGAGTTCATTAAGGCCCAATTTGCAAAGAAAGAACTAGAACTCGTAAGCTTTAAAGAAGGGCACACGATTCAGCAAAAAGTTGAAACGTACAATATCTTCCTTTCACCGAAAGAGAAGCTTAACATGCTCAAAGGCTTTCTAGAGAAAACTGCAAGGGGACGCGGGATCGTATTTGCGAACCAGAAGAACCAAGTAGAAGATATTCAAAAGTATATTGAACAAGAGTTTCCAAAGCTCAGATACCGTATCCTTCATGGAGATCTTACTCAACAAGAGAGGGCGGCAAACCATAAGGCATTTGTAGAGAAGAAAGCACAAGTCTTGATTGCTACAGATATCGCTGCCCGTGGGATTGATATTAAAGATCTTGAGTGGGTTTTAAACTTTGGTCTTCCTAAAACAGCCGTTTACTATCTTCACAGATGTGGACGAGTTGGCAGAGGGGGACGTAAAGGTGTTGTTTACAACTTTGTAACAAACTTTGACGCTAAACTTATCGGGCACATCAACGATGCAATTAAAAATCAAAGTCAGCTTGATCTTGAATTTATT
>JAGSHJ010000509.1 GCA_023954595.1 Bacteriovoracaceae bacterium
CAAAAAACGATATTAAAGATTATCGATCCCACCGAAATAAAAACAGGAATCTTGGGTCTATCTAAAGTAAAAAAAGTTGGGGCAAAGATTTTATAAAGACCATAAAAAGGAAGGCCAAATAAATAATACTTTAGGGCAATTCCGGTCATGGCAGAATCGGTGGCATCAAAAGCCCCTCTTTCAAAAACAAGATGTACCGTCGGCTCACCCATGGCGAATAAAAGGGCGAAAGCAGGAGCTATCACAAGAAAAGATAAAAAATAACTCGTTGATAAAAGACTTATGGCCCGCTCTTTTTCTCCAGATTTCCAGGCGTCACTAAAGTGAACGAGGTTTGATCCGGCAATAGAAACAGAGAGAATCCCCACAGGAAATTGAAATAATCTAAAAGCATAGGTAAGCCATGAAACGGCACCTATAACTGTTCCCGTCGCAAGAATTGTATTGATTAAAACATTGATTTGAGTGGCCGCAATACCGATGGTTCCGATTCCCACTCGATGAATAATTCTCTTTGTATAACTATTCACAAAAGTAAGAGGTCCCTTCGGTCCATAGGCCTGCTTAAAAAGAATAGGAAGCTGAATGGCCATTTGGACAAAACCACCTACAAGAACTCCTATTCCTAAACAGTAAACCGGATGAATCCCACTATCTTTTAGTAATGCTGGAAGACTCACGATTGAAGCGATCATGACTATATTAAAAAATGCAGGCGCTAATGAAGGAACAAAGAATATCTTTAATGAGTTCAGGGCCCCCATAAAAAGAGCCGCTAATGAGATAAAAACCAAAAAAGGCGACATGATCTTAACTAAATTTATTGTGAGGATTAATCGCTCTGGATCACTGGTAAACTTCTCATTGGTGAAAAAATGAACAATGGGCTCAGCAAAAAAGAAAATCCCTATGGATAAAAATAACGTAATGCTTCCCAGCAAAATAAATAAAGACCAAAGCAGGCGTCTAGCCTCACCGGCATCTTTAAGTTTTGCTTCCGTGAAGATGGGGACGAAAGCTGATGAGAAAGCCCCTTCTGCAAATAGATCCCGAAGCATATTGGGAACACGATAAGCGATGGTGAAAGCATCTGTGATACCGCTAGCGCCAAAAGTAGCTGCCATAACCTGTTCACGCACGAGGCCAAGGATTCGGCTACTAAAAGTTGCCACGGCCATCTTCGCTGAAGACTTCAAAACTTTTTTAGTTGAATTTTGCTCTGCGCCCAACGACTAACTTCCCTTACCTACTGGAGCTGAAAAGGTTTTACGCTCCCTCAAGTATATGATAATTTTTCTCGACTACCGTTCATTATAGTAAAAGGAAATTACCTTTTTAGGAAATTATAACACTCATTAGAAGGAGACGCTCCAAAATGGAATCAACACAATCGTTTTTGGCTTTTAGTCCATATATCGGTGTCATGGGATTTTTATTTGCCCTAGCCACTTATGCATGGGTTGTTAAGCAACCGGCAGGTAATGCCAAGATGACTTGTATCGCCAGTCTTATCGAGTCCGGGTCTATGACCTTTCTCAAGAAGGAATATTCAATCCTTCTCGTTTTCCTCGCCGTTGTTACGGGTCTACTTTTTGTTAAGTTAGGCGCAAACACAGCCATCTGTTACATCTCAGGTGCAATTGCATCTATGTTCTGTGGATGGATTGGAATGAAAGCCGCTACAAAAGCAAACGTAAGAACAGCAGAGGCTGCTGCTCAATCTGGACAAGGTAAAGCTCTTTCAGTTGCTTTCTACGGTGGTTCTGTAATGGGTATGTGTGTTGCTTCAGTTGGACTTATCGGTGTTGCACTTCTTTATAAATTTTTAGCTGGTGCTTCTACTCTTGAAGCTCTTAACTGTTTCGCCATGGGTGCTTCATCTATCGCTCTTTTCGCAAGAGTTGGTGGTGGTATTTACACTAAGGCAGCTGATGTTGGTGCTGACCTTGTTGGTAAAGTTGAAGCTGGTATTCCAGAAGACGATCCTAGAAACCCTGCAACTATTGCTGATAACGTTGGTGACAACG
>JAGSHJ010000410.1 GCA_023954595.1 Bacteriovoracaceae bacterium
ATTACGATTAAATAGCTGAATATACTTAAAACTTTTCAGAAATGGAGACATGCCCGAGTGGTCCAAGGGAACGGTTTGCAAAACCGTACAGCCGCCGGTTCAAATCCGGCTGTCTCCTCCAAAAATAAGAAGCCTCTGCGTAACCCAATATGCAGGGGCTTTTTTTATGGGACTTTTAAGTCGTTCATTGGTTTTGAGCTATGCAGAAATATCTGTGATTTTCACATCGAGTTTAAGATTTTGTTTTGCGAGTTGGTCTTTAATAGAAAGCTCAACCCAGTAAGCAATTGGTTCACCTAGCTGATCTGCAATCTTTGCGGCCCTTTCAGGGGAGGGGATTTTTCTTTCGTGCTCAAGGTCAGCAATACTTTGAATGGAGATATTCAGAAGTTGTGAGAACTCCCTTCTAGTCATCTCTCTAGACTCTCGTTCAGCTTTTAAATTGTTTCCAAAGGTTGGTCTTTCACCAATTATCTTATCCAACCCATCCAGCGTTATTCTTTTTTTAATAGTCATGCTTGTTTGCCTCCAAAACAACAACCAATGTGTCGTTTTCAATTATATAAATGGCTCTATAAGCTTTATTAAGGCGGATGGACCTCTGTCCTTTTCTGTTGCCTTTTAAGGGCTCATCATGCCAGCCACTAGACTTTCTTACTTCCTCAAGCCCTAAAGATTGTACTTGATCGGCCCACCTTCTTAGCTTCACAAGTATATAACTTGGCAGTGCCTTTAATTCTTTCTTTGAGATTTCAAACTCAACCTTATATATCATAAGTCATTGTATGTCTATTAGGCGTATATGTCAAGTAGACGTATTTTAAGGGGTGCAAGTCTTGGAAATAATTAGATTAGTATGAAAAGATACTCTTTAAGGGAATAATTTAAGTTCAGCCTTAAGGAAACTGGCTATTACTCTTTAAAAGACCTCTTGATCTTAAATTAAAATGCCCCAAACTGATTTATGTTAGAATTAACTCTATGGTCATTGAAGTAACATTAAAAATTGAGCTAAGCTTTTCCGAGCTCTACCACAATTTATTGGAAGAACTAGTTGTTCCTAATTCTAAATTTCGGGGTACTTCTGATGACCCACTCCCCGAAGAGTACAAATGGATCTACAGCTATGACAATAACGGAAATCTAATCCAAAAGACCTCCAAACAAATTCTTGGAACCTTTATTAAGTTCACATTTAATTCTGATAATCAATTGGTGAAGATCGAAGAGTTTAAAAACAACGTTAAGATAAAAACGGTAGTCTACACATATGATGCCCTTGGACGAAGAATCGCCAAAGATATTGTAGATCACCTAAACACAAGCAAGTCGCACGCCAGAAAATACGCTTATGACGGACAAGAGATCTTAGCGGAGTTTGACGAGAACGACGCCACCCTTGCGGTTTACACGCATTCAACGCTAAGAACCGACGATGTTCTAGCGGTAGATATTAGGTCAAACAAACTCGCGAACCAAACAGGAAGTTATTTTTATCTAAAGGACGCCCTTGGATCAGTAGTTGATGTAACTGACGCCAATGGAAACTTGGTTCAACATTATACCTATAGTTCCTTTGGTAAAGTTTTGAAGATTGTAGACAGCTCTGGCACGGATGTTACAAGTAATCCGTTAGCAAAAACTAGTTATGGTTTTACTAACCGTGAGCACGACGCTGAAAGTGGGATGATGTACTACAGGGCACGCTATTATCAACCAGAAATAGGTCGATTTATTAGTGAAGATTCAGATGCAGGCCGATTTGAAATACCTGTAACTGTAGTAAATAAGTACGTCTATGTTATGAACAACTCCATTATGTACACTGACCCCCAAGGTAAGTTTCCTTGGGCAATTTTCTTTGCGTTTGGTGTCCTTCAGGGAATGACGAATTATATGCAAGCAAAAGACGCCGGTGCTGATGACGGGAAGGCCTGGGGGTCATTTTTGGTCGGACTTCTAGCTGGTGGCACCTCCTCAGTTGTTGGTGGAGGGCCTTGGGTTGCAGGATTGCAGATATTTGGAATATCAACCCTACATAATGCTATTAATCAAATGATATTTACTGAAAAAGTTAATGTTGGGTTAGCTTTAACCAGTGGTGGAATGGCTGGTCTTGCTGGTGGTTTTGGATATAAAGCTGCAGTTAAGTTTGATTTAAGGTGGGCGCCTGGATTTTCTTCATGGATTAGTAACGGTGGTCAATGGCTATTTAACTCCACGACAACCTCATCTGGTATACCAACTAGGTGTAGCAAAGGAGACTTTGATGAAGGTTCAAGAGTTGAACCGACTTATGAAGCTAGCGTAGAATTGTGTATTTAAGGGTGTATATGAATCAATTTGAGAAAATTTTTATCGGTTACATTGTTCTAGGAGTTGGACTGCTCATATTTAGAATGCTTGTTGATAAATATGGGAGAAACAAAATCTTAGGTATTGTTATGATGCTTTCATATTTAGTATTTTTAGAGTTCTTTGTAAGACCTAAAGAAAGAAATGTGTTCCCATATGAAATTTTTTTCCTAGGAATCCCATCTATGGCTTTGGCAATCTCAATTCCATTTAGAGAGAAAGTGATCAATTTTCAAAAAATAAAAAAATGGTTTAATAGGTAATATATGAACTACATTCATTGCGTTTATAATCTAAAATCGTCCAGACTTAGCCAGGCAAGTCTATTCATGGCGTGCGAAAGTGGGGTTATGGAAAAAATATGATAAATGTTGAAAAAAAAACGGATCTCAAAAAGCTCTGCCTCTAAAAACTTGAATTTAAGTTTCGGTCTTAAGGGGAACTTCGATTCTATGTGCATATATAACTCGTATTCAAGAAAATACGCTTATGACGGACAAGAGATCTTAGCGGAGTTTGACGAAAACGATGCCGCCCTTGCAGTTTACACGCACTCCACATTGAGAACAGATGATGTTCTAGCGGCAGATATTAGGTCAAACAAACTCGCGAACCAAACGGGAAGTTATTTTTATCTAAAGGACGCTATTGGCTCGGTTGTTGATGTAACGGATGCCAACGGAAACCTCATTCAGCACTATGCCTATAGTTCCTTTGGTAAAGTTTTAAAAATAGTAGACAGCTCTGAGACGGATG
>JAGSHJ010000379.1 GCA_023954595.1 Bacteriovoracaceae bacterium
CATGAAAAGATAAGACACTAAGTATCGCGATTGAGCGTAATAAATCTAGAGAATCGACCCTTTTCACTAGAGTCTGCTTAAAGTCTGTATATTCATATAGACTTAATTATAGGTTTTATTTTTAGAAACTGTCCAAAAGATAAATGGAGAAACCATAGTAACTGCGATGTCTTTAAAAGGCTCTAAGTAGAACTGATTTCTCATAACCACTCCTAGGTCAAAAAGCTCTTTAGAAACAGCAATAAAAAACACCAAAAAGAGAGAGCGAGAATCAGCCTTTCAGGAAAGAGTTTTAAAATGAAAGGCAATGGCTATGTCTTTCATTTAGAATGCTCACCTCTTAACTACGGCACAATTCAAGTCAACTATCGTGGCGCTCAAAGGAAAAGTGAAATTCCTTATACTGGGACCCACATTCTAAGACACGGCATGGCAAAGTTGGCCCGAAAAGTCGGAGGTGGTCTTGATGCTGTTATGGCAATGACTGGGCATAAGGATATTAAGCTCGCTGATCACTACTCTAAATGTACTGAGGATGATCAAAAAGAAGTTGCTGAAGCAGTTATGAAGCACATTAGAGAAAAGCGTTCTGAGGAGGATATAACCGCCTCAAATGTGATCTCCCTTTTTAGCAAAAGAAGTGCTACAAACTAGTAAATTTTCTGAAAGTGGGCATGCCCTCTTTTTCAGAAAAAAAGATTAACAATATTAAACAGATAGATGCCCTATGCCGGAATTACCCGAATTTTTACTAACCAAAAGCTAGTCAAAAATTTCGATAGGTTACAAAGAAAAGTTCTCACCTCTTCATTTCTAATTTCATTTTATTTCAATCAGTTTCATTTTAGTTCACGAAAGCGGTTCCACTGGTTCCACCAGTTCCATTCAAAGGAAGGAAAAGGTAAGGACGAATAAACACCCTATTTAAAAACTCGGCCCCCTATAATTCCTTATTATATGGGGTAACTCTCCCCTCTTCTAGCTATGAATTTATGATTTTTTCTTAAGGGCTACTATACTTCTATATATTGACTTCTTATCATTATCGTTATCATCGCTGCACTAAGCCCTGATCACAGTGGTGGAAGCTATGGTGGTGGTTATCATGAAACTTGCTACGACGACTATGTATGTTGGGATGTTTGCTACGATGGTTACGATTCATATTCTTGTTATGAATCTTGTGCTTGGGAAACTACCTGTTATTAAATAAATCAAAATCCATGCCAGACACCTCCATGGTGTCTGGCCAATAGTCCAAAAAACTTGGCGAAATAGAGATGTGAAGATACCCTCACACGCTCTAACATACTGAAATCACATACAAGTATCTGTCAACACAAAAGTCTGAGATAATAACTCAAGCAAATTAATTATGATTAATTTTGTTTCCTTATTAGCCGATAGGGAACATGAGGAGAAATCAGTTTTATGGGTATTAAGAATATATCTAAATTCATCGCCTACTTATTGCTCATGAGCATATTCGTGGCCTGTAATGGTTCTGGTGGAGATTCCGGTTTTTCAACTATTGCTGATTCAGACACACAAGCGGCAGCGGCACCAACTACTCCAAGTGATGATACGACTTTAAGTATAAGTTCATTCACTCCCGTAACTGATCCATACACAATAGGTTCAACATCCGAAACCTTTGCTATCGCAGTAAGTGGAAATGGAAGCATTACTTTTGATTTTACTCTAGACTCAATTAGTGTTCAAAGTGGATCTAGCCCCTTTTATAATTTAAATGGTGCCCTCTTAAGTGTTGGTACACATACATTAATTGCTACAGCAACAAATTCTGTTAATTCTGTTTCCCATACATTTAACATAATAAAAAACTCTGCTCCAACAGTTGGTAGCTTCACTCCCCCTGCTGGAACACTAAATTTAAACTGCGGAGTAGATTCTCAAGCATTCTCTATATTCACAAGTGACGTCAATGGTGATGCTATGACATATGCTTGGACTTTAAACGGAAGTCCAGCTGCATCTCAATTTTCAGTGGTATCCACTGTAAATTCATCAGTAGCAACCTTTTCTCCTACTTGCACACTAAATGGTTCTTACACACTTACGGGAACTGTGAGTGACGGAATAGACTCTTCATCAACAAGCTGGACAGTAATTGTAGGTAATCCAAATGTCGCAAGCATTGATGCCTACTCCCCATCTCTGAGTCCTGTAGTCGTACTGAGTACGACACCAAATCAACTTCTCACTGTCTCTGCTACTGGAAATCCTCCGCTTGTACACGCATGGAAATTAGATGGTACAAATGTTGGTACTAATTCTGCCTCATACACTTTTGCCGAAGCAACAGCTGGTACTTACACTGTAGACATTACTGTTACCGACCCTGGAACTACTGACTCACATAGTTTTAGCGTTATTAAAAATGCGAAGCCAGCACTTAGCAATATTAGCCCGACAAATAGTTCCATCGCCTTGAACTATGAGGCGACACAAATTTTTAGCATTGATGCTAGTGATGCAAACAGCGACAGCATGAGCTACACATGGAAACTTGATGGAGCCACGAGTTCTTACTTAGTGGGGAGCCCTACAGCGGGTGGATCTCAAGGCCTATTTTCACCTGATCAACTAGTTCTAGGTCAACATAATATTAGTGTAGATGTTTCTGACGGTAGAGAAATTACAACTCAATCTTGGCAGGTAACAGTTAATCGTTTTCGTAACTCTTGCAATACATTAGCTGCTGATGAAATTTGTACAGTGCTTGGGGCCCCAGGATTGGGAGATGATTCTGGAGTAAATTCGGGAGAGGCAACGGCCAGGCCACATGCAATTGTTGGAGATGGTGCCGGAGGTTTATTTATAAGTGATGTTGAGCAACATGTTGTTTGGTATGCAAATAATACAGGAAGTTCTCAAACTAGACTTGGAGTCACCGTCGCAGACGGGCAAACAAGAGTAGTCGTTGGGATGGGGACACCTGGATCTAGCCCCGATGGTTTAAATGGTAGGAATTATAAATTATATACTCCTTATGGCCTAGCATGGCACAGCGGAAACCAAGAATTATTTATTGCAGATTATAATAATAGCAGAATCGTAAGAGTTCAAAGCTCAGGAGTTAGCCGAAAAGTTATTGGTGGCTCTACTGCAAACTCAGCTGCAACACATGGGGATGGATTAAACGGTCTGACCCTCAGTATGGCCCTGCCTACGGCACTTGCCTTAGATGAAGCAAATAATCTTTTATACGTAAGTTCAGTATATGATTATATTAAAAAAATTGATATTTCTAATGCTGATTATAGTCTCTGGACAGGAGAAGTCGTTGTTGGAAAAGACAATGGTGGAGCGGGAGCAATTAGTGCCGGAACTGTTGATGGAGATATTGGATATCTTACAACAGGTGCACAGACACAAGACCCTA
>JAGSHJ010000541.1 GCA_023954595.1 Bacteriovoracaceae bacterium
GATAAAAGAGAAAAGGCAAAGAGAATAATATGGATTGCGGCAATGGCCTCATTTCTATTACATGTGTCTTTTCTACCTACAAAGTTCATCTTCAAAAAATCTGAAGTACAAAAAACTGCTAAGAAAGAAAAGCGAATAAAAATTAGATTCAACAAAAAAAGAAATAAGAATAATGTTAAACAAATTGTAACAACAGAAAAACGTAATCTTGATATTCAAAAGGATGCGAAATACTTCAGTGAATTTAATAACTCAACTGAAAGGCAGACTAGAGCTTCAAATATAGGAAAGTTTAATAAAGCCGGTAAAGGTAATTCTAAAATTGATTCTCGTTCACAAAAGGCCGTGGCGAAAAAAGAAGCTAAGAAAGTAGCAAAGAAGAAAGTAACTAAGAATAAACGTGGTAAAAAGAAGGTAAGTTTTAAAGACTTTGCATTTACCAAGCCAGCCAAGCAGCTTAAACATACTAAGAACCTTGTAAAGGGAACTAAGAATGGCAGTAAGCAGAATAAAGGGCTAGCACAAAATAATGATTATCTTGATGACGTTCCTTTAGGTGACATGACTCAGCTGAATACAAAAGAATTTAAGTACTATGGATTCTATTACAGAATTAAGCAAAGGCTTGAGCAGCACTGGGGAAAATCTCTAAAAGCAAAGATGGACAAGCTATATAAGAAAAAAGGTCGTTTCCCTGCCTCTGATAAGCATCTGACGTCTTTAAAAGTAGTTCTGGACTCTAAGGGTAATATAGTAGATGTTTTTGTTAGAAGCTCAAGTGGAGTTTCGGAGCTTGATGAAGCGGCCATTGAGTCGTTTAATAAAGCAGGTCCATTTCCTAATCCTCCAACTGGTATGATTAGAAACGGAAGAGCATCAATTGAGTGGGGCTTTGCAGTTACTCGAAGCTAAGGCTTAGTGTCTATTTTGAGGACCACTTTGGTTATCTTTAAGCATTCTTTTGATATTATTAATACCTTCCATTAAAACGTAATCATTCCAAACTCTATCAAGCTCTTTGATTGTTTCTACAATTTGAATTGCAGCTTGGTCGTAAGAAATCTTCTCGCTTTCAGCAAGTTGAGAAATCGCACCACTAATCGCTTTGATAGCTGTAGACTCACAGGCCTTACTAAGTCTATCTTCATACGTTGTATCAATCTTCTTTTCTTTGCCTTTGATGATTGCCGTATTGATTAGTTGAATAGATTCTTGATTCTCGATCATTTACTACCTTATTAATGAAGTATCTTTTGGTCCCTAGCCATGCTTGGGAGGTTCGCAGTATGCGATTATCTTGGTGTTTCGTAAAGGAAAAAAATATGAACCGTGCAATTTTTTTATTTAGTCGGGCGTTAAATGATTATTGTCACTTTTCAATGCAATTTGTTGTTTTTATTAAGGGATTGGAATTGCTGAAATGACAAAAAAGCCGTTTGTAAAAGCTTCACAAACGGCTTTTTCTTACATATGACGAACTATTTATTCTTCACAAAGTGGAGCATAATCTTCGGCAGATAAAAGCTCTTCAAGCTCAGATGGGTTAGTTGTTTTTAACTTAACCATCCATGAACCATAAGGGTCAGAGTTTAATGCATCTGGGGTATCAACTAATGCTTCATTAATTTCTACAACTTCTCCAGTAATTGGACTGTAGAGATCTGATGCAGACTTAATTGATTCTACAACA
>JAGSHJ010000388.1 GCA_023954595.1 Bacteriovoracaceae bacterium
TACAGACACAGACCTTGGAGCTCTTCCTTGGCAGGTCACAAATCTATCCTGTAAGGGTTATAAGATGGACTACAATCCAACCAACAACTCCATTATCTTCCCATTCGAACAGAACGGTCTCTATGGTGTCGGGGAATACTTCTTGCCCTAACTATTGCAACACATAGAGATTATCATCCAAGGCAGCTTTAGTAACACCCTTAAAATTTGCCATTCTGGAATACAGCTGATTCTTAAGTTTCATCGTTCTATAGAAATGTGGACTAAAAACTAACTGTTTCTCCTTCAAGGACTCAGTCGTCACAGGATTAACCTTTGCAGTTTCTGAGTCTCTCAAGAAAATACCATTGGGCTTAAAGACAAAAGGCAAACTAACTTCCATTAAGAATTTTAACTTACATCCACTACCATAAGATTTTTTAGAATTATCCCAACTACAACCACCTAATCCATTAACTCGGTAATTCCGGTATGAATCGTAATATTTTTTAGGATTACTTTTAGAGTCAAAAGCTTTTGTTAAAGAATAAACAAAGAGGTTTCTGGCAAGGTACTGATTGTTTTTCACTGCTTTCTCAGCAGTCAAAAAATCAGGGTGTCTCTTACCTCTTTTCGCTATATTTCTAATAAATGGAATTAAAATGTCACCAGATAATAAGTTCTGCTGAGCAATTGCGATTTCAACAACTTTCACCAACTTTCTATAATATTTATTCAAATCTTGACTTCCAGATGTGTTCATCAATCCACCGAATCCATCGTATGAAACAAGATTGAAGTTATTGCTAACATTCCCCTCTACTAAATCCCAATAAGAAGACATTTCTGTAAAAGCACTTAGATAGTGATCTAATGCTGGAACATATACATGGCTAGTTAAGCCATCTTTGATCTGAGTTTGTGTTAAAAGTTCATACTCATCTACATCCGTAAATAATGTCATCATTCTCTGGGATTTCTGACTTAAAGCTGTAAAGTCTTTATGTGGAATAAGAAGGGCTTTATAAAATGAATTTGCAGACTTCTCATTGCTCATAAAGTATTTTCCCGCTAATTCCATTAAGGGTTTATAAACAGGAAAAAGAAAGTCATCGTTATATGAAGTAAATGATCCTTCCTTAGGATAAGTTCTTGATAAAAATAATGGATGAAGATCATGTCCTAATAAAGTTTTTAGTCCGCTGTAACACTTTTTAAAGCCTGTTTTATTCTGGCCAACGTTAAAATGCTCTAACATTTTAGAATAATCAGAATAACCTCCCTGGACAAGTACTGTACTCATCGGCTGTTCAACTGGAACAAATGTATCTCTATAATCTCCTACTTCTTTTTGATTTTTTACTTGTGAGATACATTTTAAGATATCACCATTTGATTCTAAGAATTCAGGTCTACACTTAAATCTCGAGTTTAAGAAATCCTTACAGTAGTTTAAATTTTCTTTTACGTCTGAGAACTCAACAACATTTCCAAGGAGTGCTGCTTGATTCCCAAGCATTACATCAATTCTTTCATTTAAATATCTAAAATTTTGACGGGTAAGTTTATGAAGGTTGGCCAGGAGCTTGTAAGTTTTAACTTGTAGCTTAAACATCCTTTCCTGGTTTTTAATAATCTTTCTTTGATTAGCAAAAACTTGACCAAAGGCTTTCATCACAGCCTGATGCCTTAAAGCTTCAGGGCTTGGTTTACTATTTCCTCCAATGAGATTGCTAATTCCAACCATGGCATCCATGGCTCCCATGGGATCACCACTGTAGGCCTTCGCTATCCCTCCAATGACTTTTACCCCATTAGAGGCATAGAAAATAGCTTTGTTGGCACGTTCAAGGTCTTTTCCCTTTAACAAATTATTAGCAATAATTGCAGATTTAGATAAATACTCTTCAGCCTTGGCCATCGTATCTGCAACTTCAGCCATAGTTTCTTTAAGTGTTACTTTATCGGCTTCGGAAATAGTTCCAGACCGAATATCTTCCGGTGTATTATTCTCCATGACAGAAGCAATCCTTCTCGCTGCTCTACCACTTCCCTCATTGAACTCTTGATAAAGTTCCTGCCTTTCTCCTTCAAGTTTTAGAAAGTTTTGAAAGTCAGGGAATTTAGATCGAAGAAATTGCTTATACTTTTCGCCACTAGCTTTAAGCTTATCGATTTCTTGTGTATTTTGAAGAGTATTAAAAGTAATTTCCTTGGTAACAACAGATAGTCTCAGGATCATCCTAGAGTTAAGAATCGCTCTCTCATCTGTACTAAGGCGATCCTCCCCAAGTTTATAACCGAAGGCGTCCATTTCATTCAAGACGTCGTAAACCTTTTTGGTTCTTTCCACGTGATCTGTAACTCTAAATGCTGTTTCAATACGAGCTCTGTCAGCAACCCAAGCTTTATAAATAGCCCCTCTTGCCCCTTCTTGGATTTGATAATCCATGGCCCAGTCCACAGCCAAATTTCCAAGATCAGCCGTCCAGTTAACAACTCTTCTGGCAGGTCCAGAAAGCTCTTGCACTGCCGGTAAGTCTAAAAGAAAGTTAAAGCTTTCCCTACCTACATAAATAAAGCCCTTCATTACATTACGACCTGTATTGTAATAACTGACATCACTTTGAAGGTCGTTTAAATTATCGCGAAAATTATCTGAGCTTCCATCCTTCCCCAAATACGCCAAAGAAATTGCTCTATCAGTGGCAGCATTTAAATTCCCACAAATAACAAAGATTAGAATGTATTTAATTAAAGACATACACCGTCCTCCTCAGAGCATGAACGAATCTTAACGTAAAAATTCACTCCAATATTTTTTGGTCGAGTTTCCGCGTTACCTGTACTATGTGTAGACTTACTTCGATCAGGTGCTCCTCCATTGATGTCTGATCTAAAACTTGGGTTTCCATAGGCATAGCCACCTGAATCTTTTCCGTGAATTCCATGGACATGAGTTTTAAATGTATCATTCTGAAAAGAACCTAATGTTCGATCACCATCGGCATCGAAGCTTCCACCTGAAGCACCGTTATTAACCATTCGAAGAAACTTTCCACGAGCATCGGGAAGTTTGGTCATTGCTGTAAGTGATGAAAACTCACTACCTGCCACATCACGCCCATCCATAAGTACCCAGGATTTCCCATATTTATCTTGAAACTCATCTGATTCTAATAAGGATGTTTTTATTTCTCCAACTTGATATATTTCAAGTTTTTCAATATTGGCGATCCCACGATTCCCTTGGTAGCTACTACATGAAGTTATAAACCCTACTAACATAATTAAAATATAAGTATTTTTCATTTTATCCCCTAAAGACA
>JAGSHJ010000159.1 GCA_023954595.1 Bacteriovoracaceae bacterium
CAGTACTAATTGGTTGGACTTCTGGTATTTCGTACAACGTTTACGCTTGGGTTAAAGATGCTGCAGGTAATATTTCAACTAATACTGCAACAGGGACAACTCTAAGCGGTACTGATATGTTCACAATTACTTACTCACCTTCTGTTGCTCCTGAAATTTGGGACGTAATTGCTGCAAATAGTGATACTACTGCAAATCCACCAACGAGATCAGAAACAACAGTACCTGCAGGTTCAGATGTTTATATCCGTTGGAAGGCCAAGGACCCGGATAAGGCTTTACCAGCTAGTGCAATTTCCCTATTCTACTCCGAGGACGAGATAAACTTTACTGGAATCTCTACTGCTCAAGGTTTAGGTGCTAATTCAAATAACTGTCCAAATATCACCCTTGCTACAGATGAAGGTTGTTATAAGTGGACCGGTGGTTCACCACTCAATAATGCTTATAAAATTAGAGCGACCGTTACAGACTCAGATGGTTTAAAGACCCAATCTATCTCAAACCCATTGAACAATGGTAACTTGAGAATTATTGCAGGTAATACCGAATCAGGCCTTGGTGGCTCAGCAACAGAAGCAATGTTTTTCACTAAAGATGCAGGCTCTGAGGCCGACCCTGGAACTCTAGTTGTAACAGATCAAGGTCAAATCTACATCGCCGACTCTAAAAGAGGGATTCTAACCATTGACCCTGTTGATGGTAAGCAGAAGATTTTCATACCGCAGACTGGTACCAGTTCAGGTGATGGTGGTACAGCAACCAATGCTACATTAAATAATGTTTTAAAGATGACTCTTGATTACAATAACAGACTACTAATTCTAGATGTTAATAGAATCAGAAGAGTAGACCTTAATCAAAGCCCTCCTTCTATTGAAACAATTATTGGTGGTGGTACAGAGACTACGGACGTAGTTGATAATCCACTAAATTTGAAAATCACAGGTCACTCAACGAATTCTTGGCACACTAGAAATACAGTTTTATTTGCAATGCCAAATGGGGATATATGGTTTGAATCAGACTCATCTGGACACGTTTACCCTAGTGAGAACATGAGAATACGTATCTTCAACAATGCCACAGGTAAAATTGAGTCCAAGTTTGTCACAGGAACTGGAGACGGTTGGGATGCAACAGTGGATATCACTCAATGTGCGATGTTTGGTCTAAGTGTTGAATTTGACCTTACATCATCAGAGGTTCAATGGGGCACAACCCATACCTACCATCACGACAACTATACAGGGTGTGTTTCAAATTATGCCAACGATACTTACAGATACGCTCGGGCGTGGCTTGACAATACCTTGACTGCAGTTTCGCCTAAAAATAATGGCCATGCTTACGCACACTATTTCCACCGCCAAGGTATGGATGGAAAAATTTATAGTTTTGTTTATGACAGATACCTAGTAAGAGTTGATCAAGACGGAACCTTCACAAGAGTTGTTGGAACAGGCACCAAAGGAACTTGTGTTGATGGAACACCAGTTACAAGTTGTAATATGGAGGTTCAAGATGTTTTTGTAACAGCTTCTGGACAATATTACTTCAATGATGGCGGGGCGATTAGGACAGTAGACGGAAACGGAAATGTTGTAACTATCGCAGGCCAAAAGAAAGCTTATGGTGATGGTATTAACGCTCTAAACGCAAGGTTTAACGAGCCACAGGCATTAGGAAGAAGAGCTGACGGTAAAATCATTGTTGGTGACTCTTACTATCTAAAAGAATTCACCATCGAAGGAAATATTAATATCATTGCAGGTAATGGTAACTATGATGGCCTGACAGATACTGGAGTTGACCCAAAAACAAGAGGACTCTACGCTTCAGATTGGTTTGTAGTCGACCCTGCAAGTGGTGATGTGTATATTCGTGGACATTATAATAGACCTTATAGACTAAATCGATCTACAGGCTTTTTCGAAAAGGTCGCTGGTGGTGGTGCAACTTCATACAAAGATGGTGATGGTCTTGCTGGCTCAAGTATAAAAGATAGGCATCACCTTCCACTTGGCTTCGCAAACGGTAAGCTTTTAGTAGGACGTATGTTTTGGAACTCTACAGAGGCCCACTGGGAAGATTTTATGTGGAAGTATTACGATACTACAGACACTGTTACTCCATATAAGCAATCCCACCTGGCCGGTACCGCCGACCCTACAACAACCTATACAGGCGGATATGCTGGTATTTGTGCAAGTGGTTCAGTAGCTGCCAATTGTAAAGTCCCATACTATTCATACACAGGACTAATGAGCTGGGATCCAAATAACAATAGATGGGTATTTGTACGTCGAATGAACAACTCAACTCACGGAGATGAAATATGGACAGTGAGTGATGGTGGAAATATCACTCAACTCGTAACTCTACCGAGATTTATGACAAACTCTTACCTGTACACTAGAATCAATACGGTTGATTACCTTTTCTACTGTAGGTATGGAAGGATTTATAAGCACAACATGACAACGAATACAGACATGGGTGCACTTCCTTGGACTATGTCTACAATGTCATGTAGCGGGCAAAGTATTGCATATGACCCAACAATCAACGCACTCATCTTCCCATTCACCCAAAACGGTATGGGTGGTGTGGCCGCATACTACGACCCAGATAATCCATAAGGAACCTAGAAACTAGATTCAATATTAGGCCCCTAATTCAGGGGCCTTTTTTAATTTCTATATATTTTACAATACAGGGCCTATGGGCCCTATTAGCCTTTACTAACATGCATCTGACTAGATATTATCGGCCATGGTAAATGGTAAGTATTTAGCATTAATTGGCTGTGCGATGGTGAGTTGTATATTTGCAATTCACTACCTTGTAGCACGTGAAATCCTGGACCAGGGAGTTTCTCCGTATGCTTTGTCTGCATGGAGAGGGCTTGTCGGTGGCGGACTTATCCTTATATTCTTTTATAAAAGAATTAATATTGATCAGACCATTAAGAATATAATGCCACTTCTGTCATTGGCATTTCTTGGTTTTTTTATAAACCAGGTCTTTTTCATGAAGGGACTTAAACTTACCTCCAGTCTCAATGTTGCACTTTTATCCAATACTCTGCCTGTGATTTCTTTTGTATTTGCGACTATGACTGGCCAGGAAGAAGCCACTCGTAGAAAGCTCATTGGTGTAGGCCTTTCATTTATACTTGTGAGTATTTTAGTAATAAATCAGGGTGCTCATACTTTTGTTGAAATAATTAATAAGGGTAACTTTTTTATTTTACTCAATGTACTCGCCTTTTGTGGGGCCTTTATTCTAGGTAAAAAGATATTGAATCAAGACTTCCCCTTTGAGCTCTTGACGGGAATAATGCTCTTCTTCGGGGGAATGTATATGTCCATATTGGCCGGATCCGAAATGGTTCAGCTATTCACTTACGCCAATAGTGGTTTATTTGAACTAGGCCTTGTGATTTTTGAAATTTTGATATCAACTTCATTTGCTTATCTTTTAAATCTTTGGACCTTAAAACAACTTGATGTAACGAAGGTCACCTTCTTCATTTATCTACAACCGATTATTGCGTCTACTGGTGCTTTTTTAACAAAAGGCATAGTACCGCAAAGCTCATCTCTTTTAATTTTTGCTGGCATCATGCTCAGTGGCTACCTAGTATTAAAAACACCCGCCTCACAAAAGCAAACAGAGCTCGCCTGAGAGTTGTCTAGGCCCTGTCTATTGAAACAACCTGAGTTAAGCGCTAGCCTACAGACACAAACTATTTACACCTCAAAAGGAGTCTCGTGGAATTTCCAGAAGATTTAAAAGAATACATGACCCAAGAATTTTTAGTTAGTGTCGCGTTGAGTGCCCTAAAGCTTGTTGTAGTACTAATCCTGGCAATCGTGCTACTTAGGGTCGTTAAATTTGTAATTGACCGCTGGAAATCAAGACTCACTTTAAAAAGATCAGCAGCACATCCAGATGAAACTGATTTAGAAAAAGAAAAAAGACTTGAAACCATCACAAACCTGGTTAGGAAAGGTCTTAATATTCTTGTCATTTCAATGGCAATTCTTGTGGGACTACAAACTGTAGGCGTAAGCATTGGGCCTTTACTTGCCTCTGCAGGGGTTCTAGGTTTAGCAATTGGTTTTGGAGCACAGAACATAGTTCAAGATGTGATTTCAGGATTCTTTCTTCTGTTTGAAGACCAAGTTCGTGAAGGCGACGTCGCTGTAATAAATGGACAAGGTGGAACAGTAGAACAGATTAATTTTCGCACAATCGTTCTAAGAGACATGGCGGGAACAGTTCACTACTTCAGAAACGGCTCAATTAACACCGTAGCGAACATGACCAAGGGTTGGTCTGCAATGGTTTTTGAAATCGGTGTGGCATATAAAGAAGATTTAAATAAAGTTATGGAAGTGATGAAAGAGTCTTTTAAAAAGCTAAAGAACAATGATCAATTCGCACCAAACATCCTAGAGGACATTGAGATTTTTGGACTTGATAGCTTTGGCGATTCAGCACTAGTTATTAAGGCCAGAATTAAGACTTCTCCTCTTCAACAGTGGGCAATTGGAAGAGCATACAGGCAAATCATTAAAGAAGACTTTGATAGAGAGAATATTGAAATACCATTTCCTCATCAATCAATTTATTTTGGTGACGCTTCGGCCCCTTTTAACGTCAACATTAATCAAACAGAACAAAATTCCTAAAAACCACTAGCTGCTGCGATCTCTTGATTTATCTTTAAAAGTAAATCTTGGGATCGCACTGGCTTACTTAAATGATCATTAAAGCCAGAGTTTAAACAACGTTGTACGTCCTCTTTCATAC
Source organism: Bacteriovoracaceae bacterium (assembly GCA_023954595.1). Classification (GTDB taxonomy): domain Bacteria; phylum Bdellovibrionota; class Bacteriovoracia; order Bacteriovoracales; family Bacteriovoracaceae; genus UBA845. The sequence continues at coordinate 4,822 of JAGSHJ010000159.1, forward strand.
TATGAGCACTAAGAGCAATAATCGGTGTTTTTATTCCTGACTTTCTAATTCTATAAGTGGCCTCGTATCCATCAACCTTTGGCATTTGTAGATCCATTAAAATTAAATCATACCTACCAATATCAAGCTTTATTAGTGCCTCTTCCCCATCGGAGGCAATATCTAAATCACACTCTATGCTTTTGAGATAATTTTTAATTAGTGCCTGATTTTCCACAACATCCTCTACCAATAGTATTTTGGCATTTTGTAAGTTGGGGTAGGCCTTGTCCTTTAAAGTACTTGTTTCTTGGCCAGGTAAAATTGCTTTGGAGGGCAACCAAAACTCAAACACAGAACCTTTACCAACAACAGAGTGAACCAAGTTCAATTGGCCACCCACGGCCTTTGCCAAGTGCTTGGAAACCGCCAACCCCAGGCCTCCTCCTCCGTGATCTCTTGTCATGGATTCATCGGCCTGGGAGAAGGGGTCAAACACTCTTTTCCACTCCCTATCGGGAATGCCTATACCGGAGTCCAAGATCTTGAACGCCAGCCTATCATTGTCTGTATAATAAACTTTTAAGACGACCTTACCATTGGAGGTAAATTTAATGGCGTTATGAAGCAGGTTAGCAAGAATTTGTTTTAACCTTAGAGGGTCTGTTCTTAATTTTTGGGTTTTTTGAACTCTACATTGAAGCTCTACTTTTACATTCTTATCGCACGCAAGCAGTTTAGCATCAGTCATAACGGAATCTAGAATTGGGTAGAGAGCGAAGACTTCTTTTTGAATCTTCAATGATCCCGCTTCAAGCTTGCTCATCTCTAAAAGCCTATCAATTAATTGTGTTAGAGTTTTTCCATTATCTTGAATACTTTTAAAAAACTCATCTTTTGTATCAGCATCAAGTTCAGTGTCTTGGATTAGTCCTGCGTAGCCCATAACAATATTAAGTGGTGTTCTAATCTCATGGGAGATATTTGCTAAAAATTGGGACTTGGCTATTCGAGCGCCCTCGGCCTCAAGTCTGCTCCTGCGAAGCCGCTCTTGAAGTTCGTAATGTTCGGAGAGATCTTTTATGAATAATGCACAACCATAGCGTTTGATGTTGCTAGAATTATCAACCCAAGGTCTTACTCTTATCACAACTCGCAGGTTTCGCTCTTTGCTACTTTTTTGAACGGCCTTAAACCGAACTTCAGTACCAAGCTTTAGGCTTTGCGCCATTGCCAGCTCTAATTTATAACTATGTTTGGAAGTAAAGAAATCTTCGTAGTAGCTACCAATGATGTTGGAATTTTCATAAAGCTCAGATGCAGCAGGATTTGCGTCATAGACCATTCCATCACGGCCAAGAATCACAATGGGCTCTCCGACACTTTCAAATACACCTTGGTGTTGGAGCTCTTTTGGTTTTAAAGACTTTGAATTGTTTTTTGTTTTCATAACCACTTCTTCTTACTTTTTCCAACTTTAGAAAAATTTCATTCATCACTAATATGAATTAAGAAGTGGCACCATCTTTTGATGCTTGACATCAAATAGACAAGAATTATTTATATGAAATGCTATTTAATTATTAATCTATGTTCAACTCGTCCAAATAATATTTTATACGTTTAGAATCTTCTTTAAGTCGCTTGATCTGTTTTTGAATATTTGCAGCGAGATCCAATGCATCGTCTTGAAAGCTTGAGCTAAAGTCCCATGGCCTTGAATGAGCATGTATATAGTCTTCTTCTTGAACATCTTCTTCAAATAGCTCTTCAAAACCACCTTCAGCTAGAAGCTCCTCTAGAGGGTCTAGATCAACCTCTTCCGGGAAGTTCTTACTAGCAGGGTGTGCTATTTCGTTAGGAGTCTCACCGAATGCTACTTTGATTACGTTTTCATTTTCAACTGATGTCGCGTTTTTCATTTTTAAGTTCAACTCCCAATAGTGGTTAACAACTTTGATTACCTGATCATTCTATTAAGAAATCTAACGCGTCGCCACTTTTTCACACTGTGAGTGTAATAATTATCTCTGTGAAAAAAAATTAATCACAAAACAGTTTTCATTTACATTCAAGTGACCGAAATCACACTGCTTGGCCAACTACTAGGTCTAAATTCCTTTATCAGACTACATAATTTTAAGGGTTTAGAGCTCCCAAGCGAGACAATTTTGCCCTCACCGATCATCATAGTTTTGTTTATGGCAAAATA
>JAGSHJ010000320.1 GCA_023954595.1 Bacteriovoracaceae bacterium
CAGAGATCCAGTTCATTAATCATGCAATTATGAATTCTTTGGATGGAAGTTTCAGAAATGCAAACGGACTATCAAGCGTTAAACAGGCAAAAAAAAAAGGCCTTCTTCCGAAGGCCCTAATTATTCTTTAAGTATTACCACTGTCTCCAGTCTTCGTAGATACTTGCAAGTCTAGGCATTACTAGTTTTGAGTAACGATTAAACAAGTCTTTTCGTGAGTCATCCATTGCTGCGTGCTTTGCAAGAACTCTTAGAGTTTCAAGATAAGACAATGCTAGAGCGATAGATTCCGCATGAATTGTAAGCTTCATTACATTTTCTTCTTTTAACCACTCTTTAGCGTTAAAGAACTTTCTAGTCTCTGCCGGATCAGCAATGTTTGTACCAGGCTTAAGAGTCTTGATTAATAGCTTAACGAAGTTCTTTTTAAAATCGTATTGAAGAGTATTAAATTTAGATTCTTCCTCGCTGCCCGCTCCAAAAAAGTTTGCAATTGGGTTAGCGTTAACAAGACCTGTGAAATACTTCGCAGGATTTCTCATAATAAACTTCATAAGATCTTTCATCGCCATCAAAGCTTGGATCTGAGAAGTACCTTCATAAAGAAGTGCTGCAAACGAATCTCTGTGGTATCTACTTACATCATATTCTTCGATAAAGCCGTAACCACCAAGTGCTTGGATTGCTCTTTGACTTAGTCTTGTAAATGTTTCAGCTCCATACATCTTAACAAGTGGAGTTCTTCTTCTCGTCCACTTCTTGGCGTGTAAGTATTCTTTTTCTTGCTCAGCAGTCAGCTCTTTGCCTTGCCTTTTAAATAAATCAAGTCTTTGATAAACATCAAAATGAACCACAGTATCAACCATCAAAGCTCTAAAAGCGTCTCTTTCAGTTTCCCAGTCATGCATGTTTCTTGCATAAAGAGGGTGCTCCATAAGGTTTTTACCAAATTGCTCTCTCTCTTCAGCGTAGTTTCTGGCATATGCAAGACAACCTTCGATACCACCAACAGACTGCAGGCCTACTGCGATTCTCGCTTCATTCATTAGGTGAAGCATATAACGGAAGCCATTGTGAGGCTTGCCGATAAGTTTTGCTTTTGAGTTTTCGTAAACAACTTCACAAGTAAATGAACCATGCAGGCCCATCTTGTGTTCGTTTTTAGTAATTTCGTAGTTTCTTTTCTTCTCACCGTTCTCTTCAATAGTTTGCTCACAAAGAAATAATGAAATCCCATGAAGTCCTTCAGGAGCTCCTTTGATTCTTGCTAAAACAAATCCAAGTCCACCACCACCATTGGTGATAAATAGCTTTGAACCATTTAAAAGATAAGTGCCATCTTCTTGCTCAACGGCCGTAGTTTGAATATTACCAAGGTCTGATCCAGCACCAGGCTCTGTTAAACACATTGAGCCGGAAAGGTCACCAGCGATAATTTGAGGAATAAGCCTTTCAGCATCCTCTTTATCTGCAAAGCGCTCAAGCATATCAATCATAGATGTGAAGAAACCAAGTTGAGTTGCACTAGACATACAAGCTCTATTCATTTGAGTGAAGGCCAATAGGTTTGCAATAACAGGAGCACCCATACCACCAAGTTCAGTTGGAGCGGATAAACCAATTACTTGTAGCTCTTTTGCTTCATCATAAAATGCCTGTAGTGCTTCACTAGGTACTGTGTATCCATCTTTGATAGTACCAGCACCATCTTCATCTAGTTTTCTAGCTCTCTCAGTAACAGCCCCGCCAGTCCACTCACCTGTTGCAGTGATCATCTCTTCGATAAAAGCAATTACTTCTTCTTTATTATTGAAACCGTCCGCAGAAGGGAATTCTGGATAATATAGAGGTATGATTCTGTCCCAGTCGATGGCGTTTTTATATAGCCATTGCCACTCATTTTCGTCAGTGTAATAATTTTTAGCCATTTGATATTTCCTTTCTTATTATTAAAGAGTCTTGGTTACAAAAATTAACATATGATAATTATAATTAAAGGAGACGTAATGTACAAGGTATATGGAATTCCGAACTGTAATACGGTCAAAAAGGCCCTAAATCATCTAAATGACTCAGGTATAGAAGTTGAATTTGTGAATTTCAAAAAGACTCCACCAACTAAAACACAGATCCAGAGCTGGAAACAGAGCTTTGGGGATTGGCCTGTAAATAAAAAAGGTCCAACATACAGAAAGATCAAAGAAGAATTTGAGGCAGCATCGGCCGCAGATAAGAAGGAAATTTTGACCCAGACAACTTCTGCCATCAAAAGACCAATAGTTGAAAAAAATGGTGAAGTAGTATGTTTTGGATATAACGAGCAAGAATACAACGAGTTATTCTAAACGAACTGCATTCCTACTTTAAATTGAATACCCTGATCGTCGGCTTCTCTAACACTTTTGACTTCGGCGATCATGGGAGCATCCAAGACCCTATCGTCAAATGATTGAATATGAACAATATCGCCTGCTTTATATTCTTTCTGTTCAAGTGTCAGGACTGCGATCCCACCACGAGATAAGTCAAACAATGTGTGTGTACTAGATTTTTGGCTGCCGTCTGCCAACTGCATTGTGACCATTTTCCCCTCTGGTGGTCTGGCCCTTGGAGCATTTCTTTTATCAGCATAAAGCTTGTCTTCTTCATCCAAAGTTATAAAACTTAGCTCTTCTTCAAAGATGGCCTTGTCCCTATCACTTTGAGTGCTCTCCTCATATGGACTAGTCTTTTCTGGAGCCTTTGAAGATTCAAACTCGTAGCCCTTTTTACCAGCTTCACCAAATTCATATTCTGGTGGCGCTTTCTTTTTCTTGGAATAATCTAGAAGCTCTTCTTTTCTTTTTGGATCTAGCTCGGCGAAGGCCTCAAGAATTCTTTCGTGCTCATCTTCATTTAAAATCATCAACTGTGACGGCAAGGTTCCACTGAATTCCAGCTTATCGATGCTGAGCTTTGGCGATTTAAACATCAATTGATTTTTTTCTACATAGAAGTAAACGTCATCTTCAGGCAGGGAGAACTCTCTGAGTCTTTCAATGCTCTCAGCACGCAAAAGATCTTCCTCCCTACGACAAGCAAGCAGGATTACTCTATATAAATTTCGTTTATTGGAATCTTTATCGACTTGCCAGACAAGAGCGGCCTTTTTCGAGGCAATTAGATCTTGAAAATATTTAAAATACTCTTGGGGAGCTTCGTTCTTGTCCACGGTTCTCATAGATATAATTCTACCAAGTTTTGAATTATTTGCCAGAGAATAAGAATGTGATTAGCCCCCGGAGAAAACTACCTTAAATTTAAGATCTTCAAGCATTTTAGAAACGTCTTCTCTTCGGTCCCCTTGAATCTCGATGGAATCACCCTTGAAGCTTCCACCACAGCCGCAGCTGGCCTTGAGTTTCTTGGCCAATTTTTTGAAATAAGTATCATTTTGCGGGAAGTCATAAATTACAGTGACAGTCTTTCCACCGCGATTCTTCTTTTCAAGGCGAATTCTTAAGGTTACTTCACTAGGAACAATTGGAGTATCCTGGGTCTTAGAAGACTTCTTCTTTCTAAGATCAGATCCATCGGACCAAACTAAATTAGGTTCTTCTTTTTTGATGAGTTTTGCCATAAGGTGAACCTAGCGCATATGAAGAAAAATTGGAAATACATTGCATTCAACAAGCCCTATGGTTGCCTCTGCCAGTTCACTGGTGAAGAGGGCGATTTGACCTTGGCACAATACGGACTACCTCCAAATGTCTACCCTGTTGGCAGGCTCGACAAAGACAGTGAAGGGCTATTGATCCTCACAGATGACGGGGTTTTCAATCAGAGAATTGCAAATCCCAAGTCCAAAAAAGAAAAGACCTACTGGATTCAAGTAGAGAGGGTTCCAACAAGAAGCTCTCTTGATGAAATGGAGCGTGGTGTGGATATCAAGGGAAAGATGACCCTTCCATGTAAAGCACGAATAATTGATCCGAA
>JAGSHJ010000322.1 GCA_023954595.1 Bacteriovoracaceae bacterium
AAGAGATACAGAAGTATTTAGATAAATTTATCATAATAAGGACGGCATGGTTATACTCACCTTTTGGACATAACTTCCTCAAAACAGTGATGAGAATTCAAAAAGAAAAGGGTGAAATGAGCGTAGTGGACGATCAGACAGGAAGTCCAACAAATGCCCTTCTCCTTGCTGAAACAGTTATCGGATTAATTAATAAACTAAACGACCACACCTATGGGATTTACAACCTTTCAAGTCAAGGCCAAACCACATGGTTTGGATTCGCGAAACTCATCTCAGAAGCCCTTAATGATAAATATAAGGTTAACCCAGTAACAAGCTCCGAGTATAAAACAGCAGCGACAAGACCTACTTACTCTGTACTTTCAAATGAGAAACTGACAAACGCTTTTGGAGTCGTAATGATCGACTGGCGTGAAGGATTAAAAAAATGTCTCGAAGAAATGTTCTAATTACAGGTGGTGCCGGATTTATCGGTTCTAACTTCGTTCCTTATTTCTTGGAAAAACACTCTGATGTTCAAGTTTTCAACCTTGATAAACTTACCTATGCCGGTGATCTGGCAAACTTAAAAGAAATTGAAGACCAAGATAGATACACTTTCATCGAAGGGGACATTTGTGATTTAGAGCTTGTGAAAAATACTTTTTCTGAGCACCAAATCTCCGATGTGATTCATTTTGCCGCTGAATCTCACGTCGATAATTCTATATCTGGCCCAGAGGCCTTTGTAAAAACCAATGTTAATGGCACATTCAACCTTCTAGATGCAGCTCGAAATTCCTGGCAAAATGCTCCCGGAGATAACAAAAAAACTTTTTCAGATTCTACTTTTCATCATATTTCTACGGATGAAGTCTATGGAACTCTTGGAGATACAGGTTATTTTTCAGAGACGACAGCTTATGCCCCTAATTCTCCTTATTCAGCATCAAAAGCCTCTTCAGATATGCTTGTAAGAAGCTTTTTTCATACCTATGGACTCAATGTAAAAATAACCAATTGCTCTAACAACTATGGACCCAAACAGCATAAGGAAAAGTTAATACCTACAATTATTCGCTCCGCTCTTTCTCGCAATGACATCCCCGTTTATGGAGATGGTAAAAATGTTAGAGATTGGCTTTTTGTGCAGGATCATTGTGAAGCTATCAACCTTATCTTTGAAAAAGGTCATTATGGTGAAACCTACTGCATAGGCGGAGAATGCGAAAAACAAAATATAGAAATAGTGAATACAATCTGTGATTTACTTCAGGAGTTAGCTCCAATTGAAGATGGACACTATCGAGATCATATTAAGTTCGTAAAAGATCGCCCTGGGCACGATAAACGCTATGCCGTGGATATCTCTAAAATTAAAAATGAGCTAGGCTGGAGTCCTCATGAGAATTTGAATTCAGGACTTCGCAAGACAGTTGAGTGGTATATTTCTAAGTAATGTTAAGCATTGTCACAATCACATTCAATAACTTTGAAGAACTTAAATCTACGATAGAGAGTCTACCTGCCAATCTAGATTTTGAGCATATTATAATTAATGGTGGTGACTGTAAAAAAACCATGTCTTACTTAAAAGATCATTCACCTAATTATCCTTGTATTAAAGTTTCTGAGGCTGACGACGGTATCTACGACGCCTTCAACAAAGGTATTAGGCACTCTACCGGTGAATATATTCAATTCTTAAATAGTGGGGATCGACTTAATTCGGTTAGTTATCTAAAACAAGCTATAGCCACTTTAGATGAGCAATTAGATAAAGGTTTCGTCCATTCAAACCTAATTTTTGAAGACCAAACAGCTGGTGACATTAGAATGGGGCCCACCAACAGAAATATCGGTAGAGGGCTACCTTATCAGCACCCAACTATGATTGTCCGCAAAAGCCTTTTTGATGAGATAGGCTTCTTTGAGGTCCAATACAGGTATGCCGCAGATTATGATTTTGTCGTAAAGCTTTTAAAGTTAGGGATCAAAGGTATCTTTGTTAAAGCTGATGCCATAAAAATGGATGGGAAGGGGGTATCTATAAACCATGAATGGGGATCAATCACAGAGTGTTTTCAGTCTCTAAGAAGAAACTCATACCTCAATTTCAACAATAGTATTGGCTACATAGAAAGAGTGCTGTTTTATATAGGTCGAAGGATCTTGATCGCTATCAAGCTAAAATTCATTCTCGTAAAGCTGAAGAAGGTTAAACACAAATGAGAAATCCTACGAGTATAATAATCCCAACCTATGGAAGAAATGAAGATGTTATAAATCAAACTATAGATTCAATTCTAAAATATCGTGAGGAACTATCTGAAAAAACTGAAATTATTTTAATCGATCAAAATCAACCAAGCTTAAAAATATCTGAATACTACGAAAAACTCGACTTTATCCAATACAGTAAACATGAAAGAGGCTCTGAGTATTACCTACCCAACACAAAAGGTATTCATCTTATACACATAACCGGCGGGAAAGCATCTGTAACGATGGCAAAGAACTATGGAATAAAAGTTAGCACAGGAAATTTTCTTATTTTCTTTGATGACGATGTAATTGTTCAAAAGAACTGTCTCGCCCGACATCATGATCAGTTCTACTCTAAATCTGAAGCTGCTTTTATAGGTGGTCGTGAGATAGTTCATCCCCCATCACTCAAACGGTCACGATTTAGAGAATCATTAATTAAGCTTTTAGAATTGTTTAGTAATCCACGTGAAAATGAATTCAAATTCAATAATCGTTATATTGGCCGGATTAAGCCCAATTCTTTTATGCTTTCTAACTTTGATGTTGATTCTCATGACCTCATTCGTATAAATGGAGCGCGAGGTTGCAACTGGTCCACTTCTAAAAATAATTTTCAAAATGCGGGTGGTTTTGATGAATCTTTTCAAGGAACAGCTCTTCGAGAAGAGACAGATCTATACTTACGACTTGAAGGCCTCGGTAAAAAAGGTTTTTTTGATGGGCAAGCTGTCGTTCATCACATGAGACAACTTGGAGGGTGTGAGAATATTTCTAAATCTCTTAACTCTCTTAAATCAAAACTTGAAAATGAACTATACTTCCAGAGGAAGCACTTTTCAAAAAGAAGCTCTTTTTATTTTTTCGTTAGGCTTTTACCAATTACTTTAGAAACGTTGAAAGATACAAGAGGCTTAAGTCTATTACTCTTTCTAAAGCATTGGATGTTACTTTTTGCGCAACGGACTAACTAAACATCTGCTTTATTGGATAAAAAACTGAACATAGGTACCACCATAGATGCTTTCTTAAGGTTTTAGAGAACAAGGCAACAATGATTGTACCTAAAAGGTAAGAGAAAATAGAAGCAGCAATAGCCCCCTTCGCTCCCATTTGAGGAATCAAATAGAAGTTTAAGGCGATGTTTGCAATTAGGGATATTAAGGAAACCCAAACCCCCACCTTGAGAGCCTGCTCAATAGTTAAGACCTTTGTTCTCACATAAAGGAAAAATGTGAAAAAAGTTGTCCATACATAAAAGACAAGTAGTTTTCCCGAGCCTAAATATTTCTTCCCATAAAGGAAGTCAATTAACTCCTCTCCAATGAAATAAGTTCCGAGTCCGAGCCCTATCGATATCCAAACAAGACAAGAATAGAGCTTTTGACTAATTAATTTATAACTAGCTTCACCTTCATTATACCTAGAGACTACTATTGGAAAAATCGTGTTAATTATCGCAAAGGGTAAAAACTGCCAGACATCAACTAGTTTTACAGCGACTGCGTATTTCCCAAGCTCTGTAGCACTTACAAGGTTTCCGATCATAAGCTGATCAATTCGAGCAATAGAATTTGAAAGGAATAATGTTATCATTATAGGTAATGAAGCTTTAAACAGTGATTTTATTCTTAACACTGATATCTCGCTAAACTTAAAGAAAAACTCCCGATACTCTTTTCTATATACGAAAAGATATAACGTCTCAATAAGAACAAATTCC
>JAGSHJ010000446.1 GCA_023954595.1 Bacteriovoracaceae bacterium
TATAATGCATCAAAGATTGTAATTGAAGGTAATAACGCTGTTCAGGCATTCCAAGCGCAAGAGTATGGAAATGAAGCAAATCTTGAACTTATGAATAGCACTAGTGATGGTGGAGATGTTTCAACAAAGGCACTAGAAGTTCAAAGAGATGGAATATCAAAGCAAAAAACAATGGCCGAAACAAGAAGCGCTCTTCAAACAGCTAAGGTTGCAGCAATGGCCGGTTATGCAAAATCACTACCTGATCAAGACAATATCGTTAAACTATGTGCTGCTGGTGATCGTATGCAACCAACAATGATGACAGTATCGGAAAAATACCAAAGTGCACTATCTGTATCATCTAGACTTTTAGAAGTTTATAAAGGAAGCAACGAAGACCAATGTACTGAAGCTTACGAAACAGGACAACACGCACTACTAATGAATAGAGGCCAAGTTGCAATTGCTTATGCAATCGCAGCTGAAGCAGGAGTTGAAGCGACAAAAGAATTTATGGCCGCTGATACTCTAGATAGACAAAAAGGAATGATTGACGGAGTTATCGATAGAGTAAAAGGAATGGAGACTGTAGACCTTCCTGAATCAGCTTTTCAAACTCCAGAAATGGTAACATTCTGCCAGGCAAACCCTAACGCTCAAGAGTGTGTTGGATTTGGAGCGGGAATGACAACTAACGTTCAAAGTGGAGGCCTCTCATTCACAGGAGGACTTGGAACGAATGAAGTAATGGATGTTCCAACTTCATCTGATAATGCTACGGCAATTACGGATGGCTCGACAGATGAAAGCTCAGCAATAACTGGTCCAAAATCAAGAGCAATTGCAAGTGTAGATAAAGGTGGTGGATTCTCAGGACCTACGGCCGGTAAGGCAAAAATATCTTCTGCCCCAGTTGGTTCAAGTGGAGGTGCCGGAGGTGGTGGAGCTCCAAGCTCTGGAGGTCTAAGTGGTTCTGGTCCTGGTGGATCAGGAGTAAAGGGCGCATCAAGTCGTTCAGGAAAGAGATATAAGTTAGGCTACAGTGGTGGAAGTCGACCACTAAGCTTTAGAGGAGGAAGAAAGTCCTCTAGCAGAAGCAAGAAGTCTGGATTTCAAAATCCATTTGCTAAAATGGGGAAAAAGAAATCAAAGACTGATGTTTTCAACTTTAGAGGTCTTGCAAGTAAGGATATTGGTGGAAAAAATGGAAACCTATTCAAGAGAATCTCTAAGAGTTATGAAACAATGAGCAAGAAAGATCGCTTACTAAAATATAAATTAGCTGAATAAAAAATATTCATACACTAGGGACAAAGCGTCCCTAGTGTCCTTTCCCCCCTAGTCTTCTTGAATAAATTCAATAACTTACTCTGTTCAACTTTGGCATCAAAAGTGAAATATCTCTATGTAGGAGGTAAGAATGACAAAGCATAGAGACACCGTGAAAAAAGCTCTGAAAATAACTGATTTCGAACTTGTTTTCGTTAAGTTAGAGATATTATTCATATTATCAGTCACTTTATGGATACTTATGCTTGTAGGTCATTAATTTTTACGCTTTGTATTGTAAATACGTAATTCTTTAGGCATATTAGCACGGATAGCAAACTAGTTCAGGGAAGGTTATGAACTCAATTCAAGAAATTTTACTAAGTGAAATGACTCAAGCGAAGTCTTATATTGATAGACTATTTCACGCGCTTGTTGAGCTCTCAGACGGCCACAATCACCCTAAAGTTCGTGAAGCATGCTCTGATCTTACAGAAGACCTAGAAACTCTTGTGAGGACTAACCTTCTTCAAGAAAAGTTTACTAGCACACACCTAATCCATAGAAATAATTTAAAATCAGCAAGACAGAACTTTAAAGTAACAACTAGCTTCGTTGAAAGCTTTATTACTTTTGGTTCAGATAAGAAAGACTTAGCAATTACTATCTCAATGATTATAAATACTATTTATAAGCATGCTTATAGAATTCATCTTCTTACTCAAAAGGTAGCAGAACTAGACGTTCAACCACCTAGAATGGGAATGATAAAAGAAGTAACTAAGGAAATTGAGTCACCAAAGAAAGGACCAGCTCCAGTTAGGAAAGTCGGACCTTTTACTGTTTTAGAAGGTGGATTAGTTGATGAAGAAATAGAAGAGAACTTAGAAGAGCAAGTTGTTCCTCCAAAGTTATACCAATTAGATATTGAAGAACTTCTCTACTCTACAGCTGAGCAGAACACTACGTCACTGCTTGGTCTTGAAGGAAAAAGAGAAGAAAAATACGAGCTTCACTTAGCGGAAGGTCACAAGCATGCTTATAAGAAAAACCATGAAGAAGCTCTCGAGAGTTTTGAAAAGGCATTAACTTATAAGGAAAATGCAGAAATTATAACTCTTATAGCTTGGGTTCATTCACTTCTTGGTGAAAACGAAAAGTCTAAGAACTTATGTATAAAAGCAATCTCATTAGACCCTGACTATGGACCTCCATATAATGACCTTGGAACTTTACTTTTAAATGAAGGTCAAGTTGAAGAATCAATCAAGTGGTTTGAGCTAGCTAAGAAAGCACCAAAATACCAAAACAAAGAATACCCATATATCAATGCTGGTCGTGCCCACATGATGGCGCAAAACTACGAAAAAGCTATGGCAGAATTTGAAATAGCTCTTACTCTTTGTCCTGAAAATGAAGATCTTCGCAATACAGTTGAAAAACTAGAAAGAACTTTAAATAGAGATATGCCTGAGTATGATTTCAAGGTAAA
>JAGSHJ010000357.1 GCA_023954595.1 Bacteriovoracaceae bacterium
GCACTTCTTCCTGCCATAATTAAAAGAACGGCCATCCATAAATTGGCCACCATGATGTCCACGACAACAAATAGTGAAAACGCTTGGTCACTAACTTCAAAGATCTCTTTCATACTCGCTTGATTGGCGCCTCCGCCAATCCATGAGCCTGCAACAGTAGTCATCCCCCTCCACATTTGATCTGCTCCCATTTGAGAGAACATTTCTGGAAAGAATGTTTTTGTGAATAATATTGCAATAGGCCCACCCAAGACAATTCCAGCGGTACCGGTTAAGAACATAATCAAGGCCTTAGGTCCAAGCTTCATAACACCAGGAAGATCTGCCCCCAGGGTCAAAAGAACCAAGGTTGCAGGTAGAAGGTATCTTGAGGCCACAAAGTATAGTCTTGAATTCTCCCCATCAATCAGTCCTACTGAGTTCATAATTCCTGGTATGAAATAACATAACAACAGAGAGGGAACTACACTGTAGAACTTGGCGAATCGATCCAAGGTTTCTGTATAGAATACAAAACCCAATACTAGAAAAAGAAGCCCCAAAACGGTGGCGTCATTAGTAAAAACAGCATCCATTATAAAATCCTTTTTTTCTTATATTCATACTTTTTCAGTAACTTATTGGCAAAAATTATAAAAAATTCACTCGTATCGCATAGCACATACAAAAGTGCTAAATATCTCCCATGATTAAACTCGCCACTACTCTATTCCTTATCCTTTCTTTCACCCTTCATGCTGAAGTGAATGATGTTTACGGTGAGCTGGGAATGAAAACGGTCTCATCTTCTACAGATATCCGAATTCAAAGACTTGGAGATAGTGTTTGCAAATTAGTGGATAAGGACGCCAGAGGCTGTTGCAGTGGCTTCTTTGTCGCTGAAGACATAATAATGACTAACCACCACTGCTTGCAGTGTGCACATGTTTCTCCTAAAAAGAATCAAAACTTAGGGGCAAACCCGCTTCGTCACTTATCTGCCATATTTAGAGCTCCAAAGCCTACGGCCTATAGAAGCTTTGAAGATTTAAACAAGCATTCAAGAGGCTTTAATTACATCAACGTTGAAACTCAAAAATCACCAGGACATGAAAGCCTTAGAATCAAAAAGATTCTTGCAGGAAGTAAGAACCTTGATTACCTCCTATTGAAGGTAGAGAAACCAAAATACAAGGTAAACACGCTGACCCTAGGCACTAGTGATGTAAAAATGGAACAAAAGCTTATTTCTTTGAGCTATCCTCAGATTGGTCAGTTTGCAGGTCTTAAAGTTTATGACAATACAGATGAATGCAGAGTTTACAGGCATTTCATCTATTCTGCCCCAAATGGCTTTGCTCACCAATGCGATACTGAACCAGGGTCTTCTGGCTCTCCAATATTTGACCGAATCACGGGTAAAGCCATAGGTCTTCACAAGCACGGCGGAGCAAGATCGAAATACTGGGAACCACACGATGAGATCGCACCAGTATTTTTAGAAGAAGACTTAGTCGAAAAAGAACCTTATGAGCGCACATCCAATGGTGCAAGTTTGATGAAAGACATTGTGAGTCATCTTCAAAAAAATAACCCAGAGTTACTTAAGAAGCTAAAAATAAAGTAGCTCTTCCAACCTAACTCTCGCCTTATCCCTTTTTATTCCAAAAGTTATGCTTATCTCGTAGGCATTAATTGCCCGTCGCCCAAAACCCAGCAATAATGGTCTACAATCTTCTTAAGAACTCTTAAGTTGAAGCAGCGGTATGTATAAGATGGAGTATTAAGATGAAAGAAGATCAACTGTTTAAAAGTGCATTTAATCACTCATCAATTGGAATGGCCCTAGTCTCTCCAAATGGTAAATGGCTAGATGTAAATCCAGCACTAGGGAGAATTTTAGGCTATGATAGGGATGAACTTTTAACAGGCGACTTTCAAAATATCACTCACCCGGAAGACTTGGCCCGTGACCTCGCGTACATTTCAGAGTGCCTTGCAGGGAAAAGAGACTCCTACGAACTTGAAAAACGCTATTATCACAAAGATGGCGATATTATTTGGACTCTGCTTACAGTCTCCCTTATAAGAGAAAATGGAACTCCAAGTTTTTTCATCTCACAAATTCAAGACATCACGGAAAACAAGAATAACCAACACGCCCTTATACAAGCAACAAAGCTAGCGGCCCTTGGTGAGATTGCCGGGACAATTGCTCATGAAGTAAACAATCCCCTAACAATCATCTCTGGGCAAGCGAGTCTGCTGCGAAGAGACCTTATGAAAAGAGGTATCTCAGATCAAGGCCCATTTAACCAAATCACAAAGATCAATGACACCATAAAGAGAATCTCTTCTATTATTCAGAGTATGAAAAATCTCTCAAGAGATGGTTCAAACGAGAAGACACAGCCATGCAGGCTTCAAGACATAATTCAAGAGAACATGGCGCTTTGTAACCAACAGCTAAAAAATGACAAAATTGAAGTGGTCTTAGACATAGATGAAAACATCTATATTGAGGCACGCCCTATTGATATAGGACAATCTCTAATCAATCTAATCGTGAATGCACGCCACGCTATGAAGAATGAAAGTAAAAAGGTTCTCACTATAAAGGCCAAGTCTCAAAATGGTATGGCAAAGCTCTATGTGACTGATACAGGCCATGGAGTACCAGAGAACTTAATCAATAAGATAATGGATCCTTTCTTTACCACTAAGCCTAAGCATGAGGGCACTGGAATGGGTCTAAGTATCACAAGAAAGCTACTCACAAAGATGAACGCTCAGCTTAAATATATCCATTCCCTGGATAAAACGACGACTTTTTGCATAGAAGTGCCACTTGCTTACAATAAGGCCGTGAAAACTGCGTAAAAATGCCCATCTCGCCCATTATTAGGTCGCCCTTGGTAAAATAACGCGCTATATTGCCGCCACGCAATTAAGCGCATTTATTGAGGGCATTATGAAAAAGAAAACCATCACAGACACTAAATTCACTTTCCTAGAAAAAGATTATGACGGAGCAACCGTATATATTGGAAATCTAAACTACAAAAAAGATGAAATAGGCGTTAGAGATCTATTTAAAAAATTTGGTAAAGTTAAAAGAGTAAAACTCATGAGAGATGAGAAGACTCAACTGAAAAAAGGCTTCGGCTTTGTTCAGATGCCAAATGCAGAAGACGCTGAGAAAGCAATCAAATCATTAAATGGTAAAGTGCTTGACGGTAGAACGTTAAAAGTAAGTGTGGCCAACTCGAAATAATTGGCAAGAAAGTAGGCGTGGCGAATTAAAATTGCCACGCTCTCCTATTTGTTCCCTAAGATTCTAATCCTAGATATGCATCGTAAGTAGTATATTTATCTTCAACTACTTTTCCGTTCAGATCGATAATTCTATTAGCAACAGTTTGAATGAACTCATGGTCATGTGAAGTGAACAAAAGCGTTCCACTGTATCTGATCAGGCCTTCGTTTACTGCAGTAATACTTTCAAGATCCAAGTGATTTGTAGGGCCATCCATTACTAGAACGTTAGCACCAGACAACATCATCTTAGAAAGCATGCATCTAACCTTCTCTCCACCAGAGAGAACATTA
>JAGSHJ010000306.1 GCA_023954595.1 Bacteriovoracaceae bacterium
ATCATAAAAGAAGCCAGGACAATCTGGTTCAACTTCACTATCACCATTAACAGGTGCCATGATCACAGGTAATCCTGTTTTTCCTTTTGTATAAAACTCAACAACTCCAGGTGGCAACCTACTTGTAATGGAAAAATCGGCTTTGCTTGCCCCACGGTTAATATACTCCCGAACGGTGGACCAACTAAATTTTGGTCTATTATTATCTTTGTAGTCAATAAAGCTTTCACTCCACCATTGAGGTCTCTTGAAGCTTACCGGCTCATGATCAATAAAAAGCCCAAATGTATTTAACTTTAATTTAGAATCGGAAACATTAGAAACTTCATAGTTGTAAGTGTAGAGCTTTTCTAAGGAGTTAAATTCAACACTCACCTCAACCTCAGCCCTGACCTCTGTATCCGGCGTTGGACAATACGCCCACACAATAGTTGGAATTGACGACAGAATTAAACAAAGTGATATTTTTATTTTTTTCACATCAACCCTTTTTATAACTACTAACTTCTCAGAAGATGAATTTAACACCCCAGTACTATGATACACCTTAAACCTTTGAGGGATGAAGATATTTGCTCTAAAACATAGTTTGCTGTTAATAAAAGTGAGTTTAAAAAAAACTAATCCTCAATTGATATCGATTAATACTAAACACTGTCTTAAACATGCCAACATATGGACAGGTTTTTCAGCTGAATTTAAGATTACTTAATAGAAGGGATGATTTGTGTAGGGAGAAAAACACAGGGGAAGATCGATCTTCCCCTTTGCTCTTTAAATATTAGTCAATGTAACAAGCTGGGATAAATACCTTTCTCATATATACAGAGTACGTTGATTTCCAATGCGTGATATCTGCAGATACTCCAAACATTTGAAAGATCCAGTTAACTTCTCTTAGAACTCCACCTAGCTTTGAAATTCTAATTTCACGATCCTTATCTTCCAAGTTCCTTTCATATTTTGGCATTGTATCGTACGCATTATCAAAACTAATATCACGACAAGGCTCTTTGCCATTGAGCTTAACATCAGCTTCAAACTTGGCCCTTGGGTCAGTGCTAGCTTTTACATTGGTAAGGCTAAAATCTAACTCTCCGCCAGTTTGAACTCTAATATGATCCAAGGCCTTACGAACTGTTTCCTCGCTCCTTAAAAAAGCAGTCTCTTCCGCATAGGCCGCGTTGATGCCAATTAAAGTAATGATTGTGAAAATGAGTTTCATGTTAAGTCCTTTGTTTTGCGTTTTTTTTCATTCTTACAGTTTTTGGAACTCAATAAAACACTTTGAAAAGACTTACAGGGGGGTGTTAAGAAATTTGACGCTGTCTTTGGACACAAAAAAAGGGCCATCAAAGGCCCTGATTTCTGCTACTTAGCTAAACTTGTGAGTTCTAAAGTGTCTTACAAGTGGACTTGAACACCTTACCGTTAGCATCTCTAATTTGAGAAGTAAGACGGCCAGCGTAATCCAAAAGAAGATTGATATAAACGTGCTTGTCATTCTTATCAATAGAATAGAATCTTAGAGCGATTGGGCCCTTAGGATTAACACCATCAAGCTTCTGGAACTTGAAAGTTCTTGTAATTTGATTTTGTGTTTCTATGTCTCCGTAATTTCCAGATTCTCTAGTTCTTACGTTATAAGTAATCTCGTTGTCTTGAGTCTCAATTAGACCAGTCATTGAAAAGCTGTCAATGTAAACTAGATCTGTTCCAACGCACTTAAACTCAAATGAGTCAGCAAATACATTAAAACTTGTGATTGTAAGGAAAAGGGCAAGTAATTTCATAAAATCTCCAGGGTTTAGTTAGCATTACTATGGCTAGCTATTACCACAGTACAATTTCATTTGGATGCAGAGTGTAAAGTTTTCATTGAAATGGAATAAAATGACCTAATAAATTGCTAGATTCTTGTAGGCCATTTTCTTACAAACGACCTTAAATCTATGAAACCGCTCGCTCAATTCACGCATCTTCTTAGCGTTTTTGCCATGGCACTTTAGAAATAGTTCAAAATCCAAAGCGGAGAATGAATCGAAGCTTCTATCTAGGAAAAACTCATACTTTTCCAACTCAGACTCTTGAGTTTCAAGTTCCTCTAAAAACGCATCAACATCTTTTTTAAACACCTGGGAACATAGGTTATTTAGAAATATTGATTCGACCTTAAAGTATTTAAGTTCTTCATCCCAACGTAATTTTTCGCCTCTAAGGCCTGTCATTTCTTTCATGGGCACTATCTACGTCAGGCCATAATTTCTTGCACCTTAAGAGTCCCTTTATAGAAAATATGTATAACTAAAAAGAATTTAAGAACTGAAAAAGTAACTATACCCCGCACATGGTCATTTCTAACTCCCCGAACTCCCATACAGGCCTAAAAGATGCGCGAATTTGTAAGAATTCAATTGGCCTTCTTAAGTTGTCAGTCTTTATGTTAAGCGTTAGTTTCGATTTGAAACCACAAGGAGTTTTTATGAGAGTTGCAATTATAGCTTTAATTCTATTTTGCAGTACCTGCTATGGTGCAAGTGACTTTAAAGCACATATAAACATCAACGGTACCAAAACCTTTCAAGTTGAACCTTCAAAACCACTATCCATAGAGTTTTATTTTTCAGATCCAAAAACACAAAGTGTGTATAAACATTTTGAGCTTACCCATGGAAAATTAATGCATATGGTTTTAATTAAAAAAGACCTATCTGTTTTTAAACATATCCTTCCTTATTTTGATCCATCCACTGGCAGATTTAGAGCGACTCTAAACATGCCCTATTCAGACCCTGACAACCAACAGGCCATCAATGCATTAAGTACACCAGGAATGTATATGATCATGGTAAGCGTTAAGGTTAAAGGCCTCGGCCCTAGAATGGCGCACCTATCTTTAAATGCGATCGGGGAAAGTGTTCAAAAACCAATTGAACTTGATCCTATTGATGCTGACATGAGTGTCACAAAGTTCTTTTTAAGAAATGAGACGGATGAGTTACCTTTCTACAAAGCACGTCTGTCGCACGCGACAAAACCAAGCTGCATGTCAAATCATGTCGATTTTAAAATTGAACTTTTTGAAAGAGACGATTCAAATTCTTACGTACCACTTGAAGGAGTTCAACCATGGCTTGGAAATTTCGGGCATGCGGTTTGGGTTAGTGAAACTTTAATGAGCGCGCATAAGACTTATTATGCTCACTTGCATTCCAATTCACAAAAAAATGATGGATACGAACATATCCTAAGATTTGAGTATTTCGACAAATCCCACTTCCTGCCTGGTAAGCAAAAGATTTGGATTCAATTCAAACACAAAGATAAACTTGTGGCGCTACCATTTGTTTTTGAATACTACCCAGCACCTGTCACAGGGGATAACTGTTAAAATTCAAAACATGCCCTAAGAGGAAGGTGATCGGATTTGCGCCTGATATACCTTCCCTTCAAAGCATGACAAGTGACAGGCCTTAGATTTCTGAAATAGATTCTATCAAGTCTTACAAGAGGCATACGTGCCGGGAAAGTTTTAGCACTCCTTCCATGAAGGATTTCATGAGCTTCCTTGAATACGCTACCAAGTCTTTGTTCTCCGGCATTGTTCCAATCATTAAAATCCCCTAAAAGGATCATCCTATCAATGTCTTGATGGTTTTTAAGAATGTCCACGATTCGGTCCATTTGAAATAGTCTCTCCTGCCTTCTAAGCCCTAGATGGGTATGCAGAACAAAGACCTGCTCATCGCCGATATCTGCCAGGCAGTACTGAGCTTTACGAGGCTCATGGTCCTTATAGGTTAGATTAACTGAGTGCTTATCTTCTAGAGGAAATTTACTGAATATAACATTCGACTGTGTGATCCCAAGAAGGGTCTCACATGTTTTTTGATGAAGTGAGTCTCTATAGCCTAATCTATCTAATACCCTTCTCCAGTAACGAAACTTTGCCAAAGGAAACTCTTGAAGGCACAGGATGTCAGCATCAAGTTTTTGGACGACTCTTTCAATATCGTCATCAAAGATGAAGGAGCTAAACTTAACATTGTAGCTTACTATTTTGAGCTTCACG
>JAGSHJ010000212.1 GCA_023954595.1 Bacteriovoracaceae bacterium
CCACTTCTAAAAAAGAAATTTAAATCTCAACTGGATGTGATGATAAATACTCGTGCTGCAGCAAAACTACTAGGTGCAACTCCTCTAGATCGTCCAGAGGACATAGAGATAAATCCCAAAACTGGGGATGTCTTTGTGGCCTTAAGTAATAACAAGCCAAAGAATAACTATCATGGACAGATTCTAAAAATAACAGAGAGCTCATCAGATCACGGCTCTTTGAAGTTTAGCTCCAGTACCTATAAAACTGGTGGCACCGAAGGTGGATTTTCTTGTCCGGACAATATGGTATTTGATCGCAATGGCAACCTGTGGCTTACAACTGATATATCAGGAAATAGTGTTGGCAAAGGTGCTTACAAGGGATTTGGAAATAATGCGTTGTTTGTAATCCCTGCTTCCGGAAAACAAGCAGGACAGGCAATTCAAGTGGCGTCAGCCCCAGTGGATGCAGAGCTTACAGGACCATGCTTCTCCCCAGATCAAAAGACTTTGTTCTTGTCTGTACAACATCCAGGAGAAACAACAAAAGATCTCTCTAATCCAACAAGTACTTGGCCTGATGGTAAAAAACCAAGGCCAAGTGTTGTAGCGATTCAAGGAGATCTTCTAGAGAAGATTACGGGTTGATTACTTTTCAACCCGCTCCATTGTTTTATCTGCTGATGCTAAAATAATAGATATGATTGGTGTAAGAAGATTGAAAAATGCAAATGGAAGGTACGTTAAAGTTGCCACGCCCATGATTGATGCAAAGTAGGCCCCACAAGTATTCCATGGAACAAGTACCGATGTTACTGTTGCACTGTCTTCTACAACCCTTGATAAGTTCTTAGGCTTTAATCCATAGTCATCAAACGCCTGCTTGAACATTCTCCCAGAAACTACAATTGAGATATATTGATCACTAGTTGTAAGGTTTAAAAAGATTCCTGAACCTACAGTTGCAGCAACTAGAGACCCTAGCCCACTAACCATTTTTAGAACTGCCTTAGCGATTGCTCCAAGCATTCCTGTAGCTTCCATCATTCCACCAAATACCATGGCCATTAGAATCAACCATACAGTATTTAGCATGCTACCCATACCGCCTCTAGAGAGAAGCTTATCCACAACAGCATTACCTGTTTCAGAGCTAAAGCCTTCATATAGAGTCTTTATAACAAGCTCATAATAGGCCTTAAGGCTAAAGTTCTCCATCAAGGACGTAATTAACTCTCCCTGAAAGATGGCAACATAGATCGTTCCAATTACAGTACCCGCCAATAGTGCAGGTAGTGCAGGGATCTTTTTATAGACCATAACAAATACAATCAAAGGCAATGTAAAAAGCCATGGGGTAATATTAAAGGTTGAATCCAACAGGGTTAGAGTTGCATCTATTTGCGCCTGATCAATTTTATCACCAACGTAAAATAGACCAATTCCTAGGAATGCAAAGAAAGAGATAAGGATCGCAGGACCTGCAGTAAAGAGCATGTGCTGGATATGATCAAAAAGGTTTGCTCCCGCCATTGCAGGTGCCAGGTTTGTTGTATCTGAGAGTGGAGACATCTTATCACCGAAGTATGAACCAGATACAATCGCTCCAGCCACCATTCCTTCAGGGATTCCCAGAGTGTTACCAATTCCAATAAGTGCAATACCTACAGTACCAACAGTAGACCAAGAACTTCCCGTTGCTAGAGATACAATTGAGCATATGACCAACGTAACTGGCAAAAAGATAGTCGGATTAATCAATTTGATGCCGTAATAGATCATCGCGGGTACAACCCCATTGAGAATCCA
Organism: Bacteriovoracaceae bacterium; assembly: GCA_023954595.1. GTDB lineage: Bacteria > Bdellovibrionota > Bacteriovoracia > Bacteriovoracales > Bacteriovoracaceae > UBA845. Next base: position 1,792 of record JAGSHJ010000212.1, read on the forward strand.
CACACCGATCAATGCGCCAACAACCAATAATATAAAGACAGCTGGTAGAGCAACACCGATTGAATCGAAGGCCTGTTTTTCTAATTTTTTATAATCTTGCTTTAAATAGAAAACCCCAAGCAGGCCACTAATCAGTGCTGCAACAAGTAAAGCTATCTGATTTGGTCCATAAGAGGAGTCGTCGCTGAAAATATAAACATTGAATGAAAGCATGGTTACCAGAAACAGAATCGGGATTAATGCAATTTTCAAGCTTGGATCTCGTGGGATTTTCACACTCATATATAAATTCTCCTTAGTATCAGTACGTTATACACAAAATTATGTGGATTCTAAATGAATAAATATTGAGAGCTACTTTGGTGAATTAGAATTTAAAGTGTCTAAAACATAGACACTATTCCCATAGTGTTGAAAGTTTTTCCATATTCACTCTTTCAAATAACGCCCTAAACCACTGATTACAAAGGGTTTTCCCAAATCTTACACTTGGCATCAATGTTGTAATAGTAATGGGTGTACACATCACAGAGGAGAGAGAGATGAGAACACCAAAAATGATGAAAAGATTTGCCCTTATGGCAGTACTTTCGCCAATTGCAATGCAGGCATTTTCACCTAGTGCCCTAGCAAGTGACGAACTAGCAACACTAGAAGCGAACAAAACAAAGTCCTTGGCGATCATTCAAGAGGCCAGAGAGTCACACACTGAGAAATCAATAATCGATAAAGAGCAAATCAATGCTGAGATCTCTGCAAGTCAAGCTGACGCCCTTAAGCAATTAAAGGTGCAAGTTCAGGCCGACATAGCAAAAGATATTGAAAAACAAGTTTCTGAAATTGAAGCTCCAGAAATTGAGCCAGCACTTGAAGTAGAAAAGCGTGAAGAAGTAGCTTCTAGCGATTCAAGTGCAGAAGAGACACTTCAAGCAGAACTTGCACAAGAAAAGCTTCAACGCGAATTAGCAGAGGAAGCACTTCAACGTGAAATAGCACAAGAGCAAGTATCTAATGTAGAAGTCGCAACTCTTGGTAAGAGTCCTGAACTTTTAAACATACTTGATCAGATTGGAGACAGCGAAGCTTCTCTAATAAGTGAAGCAAAGAGCTTGGAAGAGCAAATTGAAAGCGAGCAAGCATCTGCTGAGTTGATTGAGAAAGTAAACTCACACAATCAAAAAGTTGGTGAAGTGTTAATTCAAATTGAAGCACTTCAAGAAGCAAAAGCATCTGAACTTTCAGAAGAAGATACTAATGGCCTTGACGCTGCAAAAGAATCTCTAGCAAATCTTAGACTTGAGGCACCTCAAGTAGAGCAAGCACAAGAGGAAGTTGCACAAGCATCTGACATAGCTGCTTCTCTAGGACTTGAAAGCGACAGCTCTGAAGAAGAAGTTGTTGAAGCTGAGGTTGAGCAAGTTGAAGACGAGAGGATTGTAACTCTTAAAAAGAAAAATCATGGTCTTGAAACTATCGTATGTGAGCAAGAAAACCAGTTGAGCAAACTTGGTGAAGAGATTGAAGCACTTAAAAATGCATCATCTCCAATGATGGAAGTCATGAACACAATGCAACAGCTTATGATGATGAACATGATGATGGCGCAAACAAATAACAACAATCAAATCTCATATGCTGGTAACAGTGTGGATACAATGGGACAAATGATGGCACCAATGATGATGATGCAATCTATGAACATGATGATGATGCAATCTATGGGTCTTGGAGTACAACAACACTCAATGAGAGATCTTTATAGTAAAACTGCTGCGACTCCAATGACGCCGCAAAACATCTACAACGTTGATGGAAACTACTATGCAGGTAACTACTCGATGACTAACTCGATGCAACCTCAACAGATGGCACAACAAATGCCACAACAGATTCCATACCAAGGTGCTCCTTACGCATTTGACTTCAACGAAAGACAGCCTAGCTTTGAAAACATCAAAGCAGAGGGAAGACCAGAAAGACCTAGTAAAGCTGTGGAGCCAAAACTAGAGGAAGCTGAAGAAGAAATGGTTTAAAACAAAAACACTATAACCGACCAAAAGAGGCTCCCAATGGGAGCCTTTTTTGTTTACCGGCAACTTTTTCCTAAATATATCAGTCCGATTTACGAAGAGTTCTTTATAACAAAGGGCGGTTTATGAAGACTCATGTTGAGAAAAAGAAAATTCAAAAAGTTATCATAAGAAAATGTCACATGTGCGGACAAGTTGTTGAAAGCCATGTTGAGCAAGATAAGTGCTGTAGCTGTGGAAAGTCGTTTTTGCCACTTAACTATTTCGATAAAATTCATGGAGAAAACGGCCAAGAGTTCAATGAGCTATTCAGCCATAGCGACGACCTTCTTGATGAAGACCTAATAACAGGCATTTACGTACTCTGGTAAAAAACACCTGCCAGTTTATGTCGGCCATGCTATCTTCTGTGCATGGCCAATACGACACAAAATCAATCGACAACAACCAAAAGTATTCACCCAGTAGTAAGAGCTCTTCTTGAGAAAAGAGGCTTTGATTCGGATAGTTTTGATGACTTCTTCTCTTGGGACTTGAGACAACTCCCCGATCTTACCGCCATGCATGACATGGAAAAGACAGCTACAAGAATAATAGAAGCAATCGATAACAATGAAAAAATAGGCATCTATGGCGATTACGATGTTGATGGCACAACTTCATGTGCGCTGTTTTATCAGTTTTTTCAAATGCTCGATGTTGAAGTTGAGCTGTTTCAGCCAAGTAGATTTGTTGAAGGTTACGGAATTCACCCGGTTTCAGTTGATAATGCTCTAGAGAAAGATGTGAAGTTATTGATCTCTGTTGATTGTGGGATTTCTAATTTAGAAACCGCCGATTATGCCAAAGAGAAAAATCTTGATCTTATTATTACAGATCACCATAAAGACACTAAAGAACACATACCTCGTGCCTATGCGGTAGTTAATCCTAATAGACGAGATGAGCCTGAAGATAGTCCTCTAAAAGCACTTGCAGGTGTAGGAGTGGCCTTTGCAGTTTGTTTGAAAGTTAAAAACCTTCTTGCGGCCAAGGGTATTGAAACTCCAAGCATATACCCTCTTTTGCAATTTGTTGGAATTGGAACAATTTGTGACATGGCACCACTTAACACCATGAACATAAAGCTGACCCGTCATGGCCTTAAACAAATACCAAAAACAGAGTATGCGGGTATTGAATGTTTCTTCTCAGACGAAGATCGACAATACCCAGTGATTCCAAGCGAGAAAATATCATTTTATGTAGGGCCTTTGATTAATTCAAAAGGCAGATTGGATCACCCAGACAAGGCCTTAAGACTTTTAATAGCCAAAGAACATAAAGAAGCTTTTCATAACTATAGCCATTTAGAAATTTCAAATCGTGAAAGAAAATTGATTCAAGCACAAGTTTTTAACGAAGCGAAGAAACAAGTTATCAGCGAGATGAGAGGCACAGAGCATTTGATAAGTGTAGTTTACTCTCCAGAGTGGCATGAAGGCGTTATAGGAATTGTAGCAAGTAAGCTTGTAGAGACATTTGGTGTTCCGGCGGTTGTTTTCACAGACAGTGAAGATAAGAGCATTATAAAAGCAAGTGCCCGTAGTGCGGGTGAGCTTGATTTATTTGAGAACCTCAAAGCATGTGAAGAGCTTTTCTTAAAGTTTGGAGGTCATAAAGCTGCGGCAGGACTCTCCATGCCAAAAGAGAATTTCACAGACTTTAAGAATAAGATAAATGGATTACTCGA